>JALYUN010000156.1 GCA_030853725.1 Pseudomonadota bacterium
GGGCGGGGCCGGGGTCGCGACGCTGGCGCCGAGCGCCCCGCCGCCGAAGCCGTCGCGGGTGGCCGCCGCGACATCGTCGCTCAGGACCCGCAACGGCCGGGTCACGGTGATGATGATCCACGCCGCAAGCGCCGTGGCCAGCAGGATCACCGCCGCCACCGAAGCCAGCGCTGGCGAAGCCAGGCTGCTGCGCAGCAAGGCCCAGCGCGAGTCCAGTTCGCCGCCTTTGCGGCATACCAGGTACAGATAGCCTGGCACCCCGCTCTCGGGGCGGATCACGGCACGTTGCAACATGCGCGCTGCGACCACCGCGTCGATCTCCATGTAAAGCGGGTCTTCGCCCATCACGTAGGCGGCCGACTGGCGGTCGCCACGCGCCGCCGCGGCGACCGCTTCCTTCACAGGCCCGAGCGGAATCTTGAAACCCGGCGCGAGCGTGGTGGTGCTGGCCAGCACCGTGCCTTCGGCGTCCAGCAGGTAGAGCTGCGTGTCGGGCTGGTAGAGCAGCAAGTTGCGCAGAAAGGCGCTGAACTCTTCCGGGTTGCGCTCGCGTTGCGCCAGCAGGTCGTCATGCAGCACCACCACACGGCTCAGAAAGGCGTCGGCGCGCTGGTAGCTGCTTTCATGGTCGAAGCGCTGGAAAGCAACCACCACGGTGACGATCACGCCGATGGCCGTCGCCAGGCCGGTCAGGAACACCGTCAGCGCCAAGCGCAGACGGACACTCATGAAGCCGCCCCCCTCCGACGCCAGTCAGGGCGCCCCCAACCGAGCGGCCGCCGCGGAACCGGCTTTGCCGGGCCGCCAGCGGCGCCCCCCTGGGGGGGAGCGCCGAAGGCGCTTCGGGGGGGGGTCATGGACTATCGCGGATCTTGTAGCCCGCGCCGCGCACGGTCAGGATGAAGCGCGGGTTCAGCGGGTCGGTCTCCAACTTGGCCCGCAGGCGGTTGATGTGCGTGGTGACGGTGTGCTCGTAGCCTTCGTGGCTGTAGCCCCAGACCGCGTCGAGCAACTGCGAACGCGAGAACACGTGCCCCGGGTGCGAAGCGAAGTACAGCAGCAGATCGAACTCCAGCGCCGTGAATTCCAGCGCTTTGCCCGCCACCCGCACGGCACGCCGAGCGGCTTCGATCTCCAGTTCGCCATTGCGCAGCACCGCGGAACTGGCCGGCGCCGACTGCGCCGAGCGCAGCAGTTCGGCGCGCCGCAAGAGCGCTTTGACTCGGGCGAGCAGTTCGGCCATCGAGAACGGCTTGGTCAGATAGTCGTCGGCCCCCAGCTCCAACCCCAGCACGCGGTCGAGTTCGGTGCTCTTGGCGGTGAGCATCAGGATCGGGGTGGCGCGACCGCGCGCGCGCAACGCCTTGCAGACTTCCAGCCCGTCCACCTTCGGCATCATCCGGTCGAGGATCAGCAGGTCGCTGGCGCTTTCGCTCTGGCTGTCGAGCGCGGCCTGCCCGTCGGGCACGGCTTGCACCTCGTAGCCGGCCGATTGCAGGTTCAGCACGATCAGATCGCGGATGTCGGTTTGGTCTTCGGCGACGAGGATATGGCTGCTGGGCATGGCTACGGGTCGGCGGCACAGGCCGCGTTCTTACAGCGCCGCTCCAGCGCAATGACCCCGTGATGACAGCCCGATGTGAGCGGCCTGTGATCTTCGGTGACGCCCCTGCGAGGCGCGGTCGCGACAGTGTAGTCACCGATCACCACCTCCGACCGCCCCATGCAAACCGTCCAGAGTCGTCCTGCCCGCACCGCCCCACAGATTCCGCTGTCGCTGGTTTCGATGCCTGCTGCGACGGCGACGCAACCCGCCACGGTCGCGGTAGGTTGGGACGACATGGCGCCGCACCGGGCCTATCTAGTCGCCTTCGCGCGGCGCAAGCTGATGGATCCGGCACTGGCCGAAGACCTGGTGCACGACGTGTTCGAAGCCGTGGCCAGCGGGCGCGCGGTGTTCGGCGGACGCTCGGCGCTGCGCAGTTGGCTGGTGGCGATCCTGAAGCACAAGATCGTTGACTTGGTGCGCCAGCGCGTCGGCCACGACAGCTTCGAAGCCGAAGACGAACAAGGCGAAGGTATGGCGCTGGAGTCCCCGCAACCGCGGCCCGACGAGATTGCCGAGCAGCGTCAGCGCCTGCACCAGACTTTGCTTCGTATCGCCGCGTTGCCCGACACGCTGCGCGAAGCGGTGGAGTTGCGCTTGCTGCGCGACCAGAGCAGCCAGCAGGTGTGCCAGGCGCTGGCCATCACCGAGCAGAACCTGTTCGTGCGGCTGCACCGGGCGCGGCGCGTGCTAGCGAGCTGATGTCCTCGCGGGCCTCAGCCGGCTAGGGACAGTCGGCCGCGCGGCAACCGGTGGCGTTCGACTTGCGCAGGCGCAAAAGCTGTTTCCAGCGCGTCCAGCAGGGCCTGTGCCTTGACACGGTTGTCGTGCAGAACGTTGCAGACATAGATATCCAGCGTCACCGCAGCCAGCTCCGGCCAAGTGTGAATCGCCACATGCGATTCGGCCAGCAGCACCACGCCAGTGATGCCGCCTGGAGCGGGGAATCGGTGGAACAACTCACCCACCTGCCGCAAACCGACCGCGGCGACCGCGGCCGTGCACAACTCGCATAGCACTACGGCGTCGGCCATTGCCGGGTTGCCCGCGGCGCAGCCACGCAGATCGGCGGTCAGATGCAGTCCTTGCATCGGGCGATGATAAGTAGCGGCCATGCTGGCCTTGCAGGTGCGACTCCTAGAATCCCCAGTCCATTTGCTCTTGGCGCCTGCCGGCGTTTGCACCATGGCCCTGACTGCCACCACCCCTGCACGGTCGCTGGATGATCTGCCCACCACACTGATGGCCAACGCCATCCGCGCGCTCGCAATGGACGCGGTGCAGCAGGCCGATTCCGGCCACCCCGGCGCCCCGATGGGCATGGCTGAAATGGCCGTGGCGGTGTGGGCCGGCCATCTGAAGCACAACCCGGCCGACCCGAAATGGCCCGACCGCGACCGCTTTGTGCTGTCGAACGGCCATGCGTCGATGATGCTGTATGCCTTGCTGCACCTGACCGGCTACGACCTGCCGATGAGCGAGCTGCGCAAGTTCCGCCAGTTGCACAGCAAAACGCCGGGCCACCCCGAAGTCGACCTGACGCCGGGTGTGGAAACCACCACCGGCCCACTTGGCCAGGGGCTCGCGAATTCGGTGGGCATGGCCCTGACTGAAAAGCTGTTGGCGGCGGAATTCAACCGCCCGGGTCATATCGTGGTCGACCATCGCACCTATGTCTTCATGGGCGACGGCTGCTTGATGGAGGGCGTCAGCCACGAAGTCTGTGCGCTGGCCGGCGCGTGGAAGCTGAACAAACTGACCGCGCTCTACGACAGCAACGGCATCAGCATCGACGGCAAGGTCAAGCCCTGGTACATCGACGATGTGCATATGCGTTTCACCAGTTACGGCTGGAACGCGATCGGCCCGATCGACGGCAACGACGTGAACGCAGTGCAGGCCGCGCTGGCGCAGGCGGGCGAGTCGGCGACCAAGCCGACGATCATCATCTGCAGCACCGTGATCGGCAAGGGCTCACCGAACCGCGGCGGCACCGCAAAAGCGCATGGCGAAGCGCTGGGCAAGGAAGAGGTGGCCCTGACCCGGGAGACCATCGGCTGGACCGAGCAGCCTTTCGTGATCCCCGAGAAGGTCTACAGCGCCTGGGACGCCAAGGCCCGCGGCCGCGCCGCACAGGCGCAGTGGGAAGCGGCCTTCGCGGCCTACCGCAAAGCCCATCCTGAAGCCGCCGCCGAGTACCTGCGCCGCATGCAAGGTGAGCTACCGGCCGACTTCGCAAAGATCGCCGAAGCCGCGCTGGCCGAAGCCCACGCCAAGGCCGAAAGCGTGGCTTCACGCAAGGCCAGCCAGAACGCGCTGGAAGTCTTCACCAAAGCGCTGCCCGAGATGCTCGGCGGGTCGGCCGACCTGACCGGCTCCAACTACACCAACACGTCGAGCACCCTGCCGCTGCGCTTCGGCGACGACGGCGCGCCCGTGATGGCCGAGCCCTACCAGCCCGGTCGCCACATCAACTACGGCGTTCGCGAATTCGGCATGGCCACGATCATGAACGGCGTGGCGCTGCACGGCGGCTACATCCCTTACGGCGGCACCTTCCTGACCTTCAGCGACTACAGCCGCAACGGCATTCGCATGGCCGCGCTGATGAAGCGCCGCATCATCCACGTCTTCACCCACGACAGCATCGGCCTGGGCGAAGACGGGCCCACGCACCAGAGCATCGAACACGCCGCGGCGCTGCGGCTGATTCCGCATCTGGATGTCTGGCGTCCGGGTGATACCGCAGAAACCGTGGTGGCCTGGACCGTGGCGCTGCGCAACGCGACCCGGCCGACCGCCTTGCTGTTGTCGCGCCAGAGCCTGCCTTATCTGCCGAAGCCGGCGCTCGGCGAGATCGCCAAGGGCGCCTACGTGCTGGCCGAACCCGGTGAAGTCGGGATGAAGAAGAAGGCGCAAGCCGTGATCATCGCCACCGGCAGCGAAGTTGGGCTGGCGATGCACGCGCAGGCCGAACTGGCGAAGTTGAAGATCGCGGTGCGCGTGGTCAGCATGCCCAGCACCACCACCTTCGACCGCCAGACCGTGGCCTACAAGACATCGGTGCTGCCAGCGGGCATTCCGCGCGTGGCAGTCGAGGCCGGCGTCACCGACGGCTGGTGGAAGTACGGCTGCGCGGCGGTGGTCGGCATCGACACTTTTGGCGAAAGCGCACCGGGGCCCGAGGTCTACAAGTTCTTCAAGATGACGCCCCAGAACCTGGTCGACACGGTGCGCAAGCTACTCGGTCGCTGACCCCTCACGAACCCAAGGAGAACTGAAATGACCACGATCAAACTCGGCATCAACGGCTTCGGCCGCATCGGCCGCATGGTGTTTCGCGCTGCGGTGCAGAACTTCAAGGACATCGAAGTCGTCGCCATCAACGACCTGCTGGAGCCCGACTATCTGGCCTACATGCTGAAGCACGACAGCGTGCATGGTCGCTTCAAGGGGGAGGTGTCGGTCGATGGCAACACGCTCATCGTCAACGGCAAACGCATCCGCTTGACCGCCATCAAGAGCCCGGCCGAGTTGAAGTGGGGCGAGGTCGGTGCCGATGTGGTGGTCGACGCCACAGGCCTGTTCCTGACCACCGAAAGCTGCCAGGGCCACCTGGACGCCGGCGCCAAAAAAGTGATCCAGAGCGCGCCCAGCAAGGACGACACGCCGATGTTCGTCTACGGTGTCAACCACGACAGCTACAAAGGCGAAGCCATCATCAGCAACGCCAGTTGCACCACCAACTGCCTGGCGCCGGTCGCCAAGGTGCTGAACGACACCTGGGGCATCAAGCGTGGGCTGATGACCACGGTGCATGCCGCTACCGCCACGCAGAAAACCGTGGACGGGCCCAGCAACAAGGACTGGCGCGGCGGCCGCGGCATTTTGGAGAACATCATTCCCAGCAGCACCGGTGCCGCCAAGGCGGTGGGCAAGGTGATTCCGGCGCTGAACAAGAAGCTGACCGGCATGGCCTTCCGCGTGCCCACCAGCGATGTCTCGGTGGTGGACCTGACGGTGGAGCTGGAAAAGGAAGCCACCTACGAGGAAATCTGCGCCGCCATGAAGAAGGCCAGCACCGGCGCCATGAAGGGCGTGCTCGGCTACACCGAAGAGAAGGTGGTCTCGACCGACTTCCGCGGTGAATCGATGACCAGCGTGTTCGACGCCGACGCCGGCATCGCGCTCGACAAGACCTTCGTCAAGGTGGTGGCCTGGTACGACAACGAATGGGGTTACTCGAACAAGGTGCTGGAGATGGCGCAGGTCATCGGCAGGGCGAAGTGATCGGCTGGACACCAGGCATATTTAATATTGCATTTTGAGCGCCGAACGCTCAAAACGCATTGATGTATCCCAGACAGGCCCTCGAAGCACTGAGAGAACGTCTTTCGTGGAACCCGGCGGCGCTGCTGCTCGGTCCGCGCCAGGTCGGCAAGACCACGCCGGCGCGGACGTTGGTCGCCGAACAACCCGGTACCGTGCCGGTACCGTGTTCCTGGATCTGGAGCGCGCGGCCGACCGCGCCCGCCTGGCGGAACCCGAGTTGTACTTTGCACAGCATCGCGAGCACCTGATGGTGCTGGACGAAGTGCAGTTCATGCCCGAACTGTTCAGCCACCTGCGCCCGGAGATCGACGCCGACCGCCGCCCCGGCCGGTTCCTGTTGCTGGGCTCGGCCAGTGGGAACCTGCTGCGCCAGCATGCCGAATCGCTGGCCGGCCGGTTCACCCATGTCGAACTCGGCTCGCTGCTGGCGCACGAAGTGCCCGCAGCGGCGCGCGACCTGACTGCGCTGCAGAAGCTGTGGCTGCGCGGCGGCTTTCCGCAAAGCCTGGACGCGACCAGCGACGCCCGTTCCTACGCCTGACGCCAGGACTTCATCCAGACCCTGTTGCAGCGCGACCTGCGAAGTTGGGGCGTGACGGTCCCCGCCGACAACCTGCACCGCTGCTGGCGCATGCTGGCGCACGTGCAGGGGCAGGTCTTCAACGCCTCTCAGGTGGGGCAGTCGCTCGGCGGCGTGGCGCACACCACGGTGGCGCGCGATGTCTCGACGCTGGTCGACGCGATGGTGGTGCGCCGGCTGGAGCCGCTGCTGCAGAATGTGGGCAAGCGGCTCGTGAAGTCACCGAAGATCTACGTACGCGACAGTGGTCTGGTCCATGCATTGCTCGGCATCGCCGATCTAAACGCGCTGCAGGGCCACCCGGCAGCCGGCGCCACCTGGGCAGGCTTCGTAATCGAGCACGTGGCGGCGTTGATGCCGCCCGACGCCACCTTGACGTTCTACCGCACCGCGGCCGGGACCGAACTCGACGCGGTGGTCGAACGTGGCTCACGACGCATCGGTACCGAGATCAAGTTCTCTAGCGCCCCGAAACCCACGCGTGGCTTTTGGCAGGCGCTGGACGACGTGAGAGTCGAGCAAGCCTATGTGACCGCGCCGGTGGCCGAGCCCTATCCGTGGGCTGCCAACCTGCAAGTGTTGCCGCTGACGCACCTGACTCCAGCAATGTTGGGAGCCTGAACGATCGACTCAGGGCGTGGCGGACGATGCAGCCGCGCCCGGCCTCGACACCGTGACGGCCTCGGGCCGGACCTGCGCCTTCGACCGCGCTGGCTCGTGTTCCGCCGCGCGGGGGGCAGGCCAGAACGGGTCGAGCCACCCCTGCGCCCAACCGAAGAACGCGGCGTTGGCGAGCAACACCAAGATGACGATCACGCGGAGCATGTCAGTGGCGCCCTGCAGCCCGAAAGAACTGAAGTGCCCCCTCGGGAAGCTGCGAGCAAAGTGAGCGCGGGAGTTTCATCCTGGTGTCCTACTGCCCTGCTGTCAGGCGCACGCTGACCTCGCCGCTGACGACATGGTGTACGGCCCCGCTGCGCACGCGCAAGGCACCGTCTTCGGCGACGCCCTCGGCCACCCCCTGCACCGGCTCGCCAGACGATCCTGAGGGGTTGGTCACGACCGACTGACCCAGCAACAGGTCTCGCCGCGCGTAACGTGCCACCAGCGGCGCGAAGCCGTCACGCTCGAAGGCCAGCAGCGCCAGCACCAGCGGCTTGGCCAACCGCGCCAACACGGCTGGCGCTGTCGCCTCGGGCTCCAGTTCCTGGAGGCAGGCATAGCCGTGGCTCAAGCTCTCGACGGCGCTGCCCGCAACCAATGGCTCGACGTTGAGCCCGACACCGATCACGCACATGCGGTTGCCGCCGACGGGCACGGTCTCGATCAGGATGCCACCCAGCTTGCGACCGCGGCCAGCGCTGTCGGTCAGCCACAGGTCGTTCGGCCATTTCAGCATCAACCGCGGCGGGTCGGCCGCGTCCAGCGCGTCGGCCAGCGCCAGTCCGACCGCCAGCGACAGGCCCGACCAACTCGCCGGCACCAGCGGCAGCGCCACAGAAAAGCAGAGCGACGCGCCGGCTGCACCGATCCAGTCACGACCCAGCCGGCCGCGACCCTGGGTTTGGTATTCAGCCACCAGCAGGCAGGGCTGAATGTCGCCGCTGCGGCGGCCGAGCACGGAAGTCTGCAAGTCAGCTTCACCGGCGGCCTGCAAGTCATTCGGGCGCGTGATGGGCGCGTCGGGCTGGCCGGCCGCCTCACGCGCCCGTTCCAGCAGCCGGGTGTTGGTGGAGTCGGTCCGCGCCACGACCTCGATCGATAGCCCCGGCAGCAGCGGTTCGAGCTGCTGCCACAGCGCTTCGGCGCCCCAGTGGGCGTGGTGGCCTTGCTCCATGGTCGCTTCGGTATTCTTCAGGCCCGACTGGCGCGCTTGGGCGCCAGCATGGTGTGGCGGCACAACGCACTGCCGCAGCGGCAGGCGTACTCGGCCTTCAGCTTGGCGGTCTGGCGCGCGTCGATCACCAGCCCGTAGTCGAAGAACAACTCCTCGCCGGGGAACACGTCGCGCAGCGCCTTGATGAAGACGCGGCTGCCGTCCTCGTCGGCTTCGCAGTTCGGTTCGCACGAATGGTTGATCCAGCGCGCCGAGTTGCCGTCGACCTTGGCGTCGATGACGTGCTTGTCGTCGATGTGGAAGTAGAAGGTGTGGTTCGGGTCAGTGGGGTCGTGCGGGTGGCGCTTCAACGCCTCTTTCCAGGTGATCAGCTCACCCGTGTATTCGATGATGCGTTCGCCGCCGGTGATCGGCTTCAGCGCGAACACGCCCTTGCCGTGGACGCCGCTCTTGCGCACCTGGATGCGACGCTGGTCGGTGGATCCGGCAGCCGGCGGGCGAGCGGATTTCGGGGGGGCGATTTGCGGGGTCTTGCTCATTCGGTACATTGAATTCGTACGAGCGCGCGTGTGTGCGCGCGAGGGGAGCGGATTGTAGGCACGGCAAACGGCCATCCCCAATTCGCAGCGTTGAACAAGGAACACCATGAGCAAGACACTGATCATTGCGGAGAAGCCGAGCGTGGCGCAGGACATCGTGCGCGCACTGACGCCGGTGGCCGGCAAGTTCGAGAAGTTCGCCGACCATTTCGAAAGTGACGGCCATGTCGTTACCTCGGCGGTCGGTCACCTGGTGGAGATCAAGGCCCCCGAGGACTACGACGTGAAACGCGGCAAGTGGAGCTTCGCCAACCTGCCGGTGGTGCCGCCGCACTTCGACCTGGCGCCCATCGACAAGGCCAAATCACGGCTGAACGCGGTCGTCAAACTGGTCAAGCGCAAGGACGTCAGCGCGATCATCAATGCCTGCGACGCCGGGCGCGAGGGCGAGTTGATCTTTCGCCTGATCGTGCAATATGCCTATGGCGACAAGGCGCACGGCAAGCCGATCTCTCGGTTGTGGTTGCAGAGCATGACGCCGCAAGCAATTCGCGATGGCTTCGACGCATTGCGCAGCGACGCGCAGATGCTCGGCCTGTCCGACGCGGCGCGCAGCCGCTCGGAAGCCGATTGGCTGGTGGGCATCAACGGCACCCGCGCCATGACGGCTTTCAATTCGCGCGATGGCGGCTTTTTTCTGACCACGGTCGGGCGGGTGCAGACCCCGACGCTGTCGATCGTGGTCGAACGCGAAGAGAAGATTCGCAAGCACGTGGCGCGCGCTTACTGGGAAGTCAAAGCCACCTTCGACGCGCAGGCCGGGCCATACGAAGGCAAGTGGTTCGACCCCGCGTGGAAGAAAAATCCGGACGATGCCGAAGCCCGCGCCGACCGCCATTGGAGCGCAGAAACGGCCGAAGCCGTCGCTGCCGCGGTGCGCGGCCAGGCGGCCAGCGTTACCGACGAAGCCAAGCCCAGCACGCAGGCCAGCCCGCTGCTGTACGACCTGACCACACTGCAGCGCGAAGCCAACAGCCGCTTCGGCTTCAGCGCCAAGACCACGCTGTCGCTGGCCCAGGCGCTGTACGAGCGGCACAAGGTGCTGACCTACCCGCGTACCGACTCGCGCGCGTTGCCCGAGGATTACCTGCAAACGGTCAAGGAAACGTTTGGCATGCTGGCCAAGGAAGACTTGCCCGGGCCGCTGCGCGAGTTGCGCGCCCATGCGAAGAAAGGCCTCGACGCGGGCTATGTCAAGCCCATGAAGCGGGTCTTCGACAACGCCAAGGTCTCGGATCACTTCGCCATCATTCCGACGCTGCAGGCGCCGAAGTCGCTGTCGGAGATCGAGCTGAAGCTCTACGACATGGTGGTCAAGCGTTTTGTGGCGGTGTTCTATCCGTCGGCCGAATTCATGGTCACGACCCGCATCAGCACCGTCAGCCACGCCGGCAAGGAACACCGGTTCCAGACCAACGGCAAGGTGCTGGTGAACCCCGGCTGGTTGGCGGTCTACGGCAAGGAAGCGCAAGACGACGACGCCAACCTGGTGGCGGTGGCGGCAGGCGAGCAAGTGCGGGTCGAGGACGTGGCCGTCAACGCGCTCAAGACCAAGCCGCCGGCGCGCTACACCGAAGCCACATTGCTGAGCGCGATGGAAGGCGCGGGCAAGCTGATCGACGACGAAGAACTGCGCCAGGCCATGCGCGAGAAGGGCCTGGGCACTCCGGCCACACGCGCGCAAACCATCGAAGGTCTGATCGCCGAGAAGTACATGCTGCGAGACGGCCGCGAGCTGGTACCCACCGCCAAGGCCTTCCAATTGATGACGCTGCTGCGCGGGCTGGCGATCGAGGACCTGACCAAGCCCGAGCTGACCGGCAACTGGGAATACCAGCTCTCGGAGATGGAGCATGGCCGCCTGCCGCGATCGGCCTTCATGACCGAGATTGCGCAGATGGCCGAACGCATCGTGCGCAAAGCCAAGGAATACGACCGCGACACCATCCCCGGTGACTACGCGACACTGAAAGTGCCGTGTCCGAATTGCGGCGGTGTCGTGAAGGAGAACTACCGCCGCTTCTCGTGCACCGGACCTGACGGAAGCGCCGAAGGCTGCGGCTTCTCCATCACCAAGATCCCGGCCGGGCGCGCCTTCGAAACCGCCGAGGCCGAAGCCTTCATCCACGACAAGAAGATCGGCCCGCTGGAAGGCTTTCGCTCGAAGAAAGGGTTCCCGTTCACGGCCGAACTGAAGCTGGTGCACGACGACGAGGTGCGCAACTGGAAGCTGGAATTCGACTTCGGCGACGACGCCAAGGGTGGCGAGGGCGATGGCGAACCGGTCGACTTCAGCGGTCAGCAAAGCCTGGGAAGCTGCCCGAAGTGCAAGGGCCATGTCTACGAGTTCGGCAGCAACTATGTCTGTGAACACAGCGTGGGTGCGCATGTCACCTGCGACTTCAAGACCGGCAAGATCATCTTGCAGCAACCGGTGCCACCCGAAGAAGTCACCAAGCTGCTGCAGACCGGCAAGACCAGTTTGCTGGAGAACTTTGTCAGCAACAAGACGCGGCGAAAATTCAAGGCCTATCTGGCTTGGGACGCGAAAGAAGGCAAGGTCGGCTTCGAATTCGAGCCGCGGCCGGTGAAGGCGGCCGGCAAGACTGCTGCGAAAAAGGCGCCTGCTGCCGACGCCACCGCCACGGCAAAGACCGCTACAAAGACCGCAACCAAGACAGCAGCAAAAAAGCGCAAGGCAGCCTGAGGTAGCACAAGACCGCCAGGCGCAACCGCATGTCGATCGCCGTCTTCCAAAAACTGCTGGCGATCTTTTTGACGGTCGGCGTTGGCTTCGTTGCGGCCCGTGCCGGATGGCTCGGGCCGCGCAGTAACGGCGGCAAGGCGGCGCGGCTGGTCTCGGACCTGGCTTTCTATGTGTTCGTGCCGGCGTTGCTGTTTCGCACCGTGGTGCGGCTGGATTTCGCGACGCTGCCCTGGCGCACGCTGCTCGCGTTCTTCGTACCGGCCGTGGGTTTCGCACTGCTGAGCTACGCCGGGTTTCGACGCTACGGCAACGTCAGCCCGGCGGCGCCGGCAACCCGCACCGTGGCTGTCAGTTTCGGCAACACCGTGCAGTTGGGGATTCCGATGGCTGCGGCGCTGTTCGGCGAGGCCGGGCTGGCGCTGCACATCGCCATCGTCAGCTTGCATGCGCTGGTGCTGCTGACGCTGCCCACCGTGCTGGTGGAACTGGACCTGGCGCGTGCTGCGCACCAGAGCACGCTGGGCAGCACGTTGCGCACCACGCTGCGCAACACGCTGATCCACCCCGTCACGCTGCCTGTGGTGGCCGGCGGTTTGTGGAACGCGACCGGTCTAGGCCTGCACCCGGTGGCCGATGAAACGCTGGCCGGTCTCGGGCAGGCAGTGGTGCCGGTGTGCCTGGTGCTGATCGGCATGACGATGGCGGTGTACGGCGTCCGTGGGCGCATCCGAACCGCACTGGTCGACAGCGCCTTGAAGCTGCTGGTGCTGCCGGCGCTGGTACTGCCGGTAGCGCACTGGGGTTTCGGCTTGTCCGGCATGCCACTGGCGGTGGTGGTCGTACTGGCCGGGTTGCCCAGCGGCAGCAACGCGTTGGTCTTCGCCCAGCGCTACGACACGCTGGTGGCGGAAGCCAACGCCACCATCGTGTTGTCGACCACCGCTTTTGCGTTGACGGCGTCGATGTGGCTCGGCGTGCTGGCACTGCTGCCGGGCTGAGCCACGGCCGACGCAGCCGCGTGCGGGCAGAATCGGCAACCGCCAGTCACCAGGGCGTAGCCAGCAAGGAGAACCGCAGCATGACGATCCGCCCACTTGTACTCGGCCTGGCGTTCAGCGCCCTGGCCGCCACCCTTGCCGCCGCCCCTACGGCCGCCAGCGCCCAGACGCTGTCGCCGACCCTGGAACCCGGCCTGTGGGAAACCGACCCCGTGGTGCTGATCAACGGCCGTGACCTGTTGTCGGGCATGCGCCAGATGCAGGACCAGATCATGGCGTCCTTGCCGGCAGCGCAGCGCCAGCAGATGGCCGCGATGATGGCCAAGCAGGGTCTGCAGATGGCCGGCGGCAAGGTCCAGCAGTGTCTGACCCAGGGCGACACCGAACGCGCTACGCACCCCGAACAAGCCATGGCCGAGATGCGCCGCAACGCGCCCAGATGCCAGTTCGACCAGCCTGCGGTCAGTGGCTCCAAACTGACCTTCTCGGGCCGCTGCGACGACCCGAAGGGCTACACCGGCGACATCACCGGCGAATTCATCGTCGACAGCCCGAAGGCCTGGCACGGCCGCTTCGGCGGCCAGGGCAAGATGGCGCAGGTCGGCCGCATCCCGGGCATTCAGACCGCGCCCGACGGTACGGTGAAGATGCAGATGGAGAGCCGTTCACACTGGGTCTCGGTCGAGTGCGGCAGCGTCAAGCCGCACAGCGCCACGCGCTGAAGCGCTTCGGCAGCGCGGCTGCACCACAATTCGAGCCATGAATCCGAACGATCTGCCTGCCTACATGGCCCATGTGGGCGCTGCGGCGCGCAGTGCGGCTGCGCTACTGGCAGCGTCCTCCACCGCCACGCGCAACCACGCGCTCGCGGCGCTGGCCAAGCGCTTGCGCGGCAGTGTGGCCACGCTCGAACAAGCCAACGCACTCGACCTGAACGCCGCTGCCGAGTCGGGCATGGCTGCTTCGTTGATCGACCGCCTCAAGCTGTCGCCCGAGATCATCGAAACCGTGGCCGAAGGCTGCGAGCAGATCGCCGCCATGCCCGACCCGGTCGGCGAGATCACCGAGCTGAAGCGCCGCCCGAGCGGGATCGCCGTCGGCCGCATGCGGGTGCCGCTCGGCGTTTTCGGCATGATCTATGAGAGCCGCCCCAACGTCACCATCGAAGCTGCTGCGCTCGCCATCAAAAGCGCCAACGCCGCGATCCTGCGGGGCGGCTCCGAAGCCTTGCAGTCGAACCTGGCGCTGTGGCGGCTGGTGCAGTTGGCGTTGGCCGATGCAGGCCTGCCGGCCGAAGCGGTGCAGCTGGTGGAGACCACCGACCGTGCCGCGGTCGGCCTGCTGATCACGATGCCGCAGGCGGTGGACGTGATCATCCCGCGCGGTGGCAAGGGTCTGATCGCGCGCATCGCCGCCGAATCCACCGTACCGGTCATCAAACACCTCGACGGCAACTGCCACATCTATGTGGACGCCGAGGTCGACCTGGCGATGGCAGTGGCCGTGACCGACGACGCCAAGACCCAGAAGACCAGTCCCTGCAACGCCGCCGAATCGCTGCTGGTGCATGCGGCCGTGGCGGCGGCGTTCCTGCCGAGAATCGGCGCCGTGTTTGCGGCCAAGCACGTGGAAATGCGCTGCTGCCCGGCCAGCTCGTCGCTACTGCGCGCCGTGAACGGCGCAAACGTCGTGCCGGCCACCGAAGCCGATTGGGGCCAGGAATACCTGGCTTCGATCATCAGCATCAAGCTGGTGGATTCGATCGACGACGCTATCTGCCACATCAACACCCACGGCTCGCACCACACCGACGCGATCCTGACCCGCGACCATGGCCACGCGATGCGCTTCCTGCGTGAAGTCGATTCGGCCAGCGTGATGGTCAACGCCAGCACCCGCTTCGCCGACGGCTTCGAGTACGGCCTGGGCGCCGAGATCGGCATCAGCACCGACAAGC
>JALYUN010000165.1 GCA_030853725.1 Pseudomonadota bacterium
GATGTAGGCTTTCTTGCACACCGCCGGTGTGTTTCCCAGGCGCTGCGCCACGGCCCGCAGCACATCGGTGGGCTTGCAGGCGTCGGCATTTTCGGCACAGGCCGCCAAGGTCAGCTCCAGCGCCAGCACGCTGCCGTGCCAGGTGCGGAAGTCCTTGGCGGTGACGTGTGTGCCGGCGGCTTCGGCGAGCCAGTCGTTGACATCCGACGAGTCGATCTTGCGCACCGTGCCGTCGTCGTCCACGTACTGAAACAGCGACTGCCCGGGCAACTCCCGGCAACGCCGCACCAACCGCACCACGCGGCGGTCGGTGATGCGCGCTTCGTGTTGCACGCCGCTTTTTCCCCTGAACGCCAGGCGCACATCGTTCCCCTGTACGCCGGCATGGCGGCGCTTCAGTGTCGACAGGCCGTAGCTGCGGTTGCTCCGTGCGTATTCGGCGTTGCCGATGCGCATCCAGGTAGTGTCCAGCAGTCGCACCAGCGCTGCGAGCACGCGGTCGTGCGTGGGTCCCCGGCGCGTGGCGGAGAGTTCGCGTTCGACCCGCCGGCGCACGCGTGGCAGCACCTGACCGAACTGGCGCATCGAGTCGAACTTGGTTTCGCCTCGGCCTTGCTGCCAGGCTGCGTGATAGCGATATTGCTTGCGGCCCCGCGCGTCGCGGCCGGTCGCCTGCAGGTGGCCGTTGTCGTGCGGGCAGATCCAAACCTGCTGCCAGGCCGGCGGAATTGCCAGCTGGCGTATGCGCGCCAGCACGTCCGCGTCTCGGATGACGCGGCCTTTGGCGTCGCGGTAGCGAAAGGCATTCGCCGCGGGCGTCTCACCTTCGGGCAGCGGCTTCAAGGGCTCGCGCGTCAGGCCCGGCGTCTCGCCTGAGACATGGCGCAGGCCGGCGCGGCGCACCACGCTGCGAGCCTCTGCAGGGACGGGCTTCTGAGACTCGAGCTTGGGCATGCGGCGCGCAGCATAGCCGCCCTTTGCAAACCACGTTAGCAGGTATGGCTACGCGCGCGCTGCGAGCGGCAGACCGGCGGCAGAATGGCGCTGCGATGTCAGAGCACCTACCCGCCGCAACCGCCACCGAGACCGGAGCCCTGCCGGGCCGTCTGGCCGAGAACCTGATGCACTTCGGCCGCGTGTTGCGCGCAGCCGGCCTGCCGCTGGGCACCGACCGCATCGCACGCGCCACCACGGCGCTGCAGGTCGGTGGGCTGGAATCGAAGCGCGATTTCCATGACGCGCTGGCCGCCTGCCTACTCGACCGGGTCGAACACCAGCCGCTGTTCGACCAGGCTTTCAATCTGTTCTGGCGTGATCCCGACATCGCCGGCCGAATGATGGCGATGCTGCTGCCGCGCATACAAGCCAAGACCGAGATCGCGCCGCCGCCGGAAAACCGGCGTCTGGGCGAAGCGCTGTTTCCGCACCAGCCGGAACACCCGAACCCGCCACCTGCACCGGAGAAGATCGAGGTCGACGCCACGCTGACCTGGAACGAACGCGAGCTGCTGCAGAAAGCCGACTTCGAAACCATGACGGCCGACGAGTGGCGTGCCGCGCAGGCGCTGCTGCGCAACATGGCGCTGCTGCTGCCGCCGATCCTGACGCGCCGCAGCGAAGCGGCATTACGCCCCGGCCGGCCCGACGGTCGCAAAACGCTGCAACAGCTCGCACGCCACGGCGGCGAGCTCTGGCAGATGCGCTGGCGCCGCCCGCGCGTGCAGGCGCCGCCGCTGGTGGTGCTGGCCGACATTTCGGGCTCGATGAGCCGCTACTCGCGCATGCTGCTGCATTTCACGCACGCGATCGGTCACGCCGACCAGCGCGTCGAGAGCTTCGTCTTCGGCACCCGGCTGACGCGCACCACCCGCGCCCTGCGCCAGCGCGACCCTGACATCGCCGTGCGTCATGTCGTGCGCGCAGTCGAGGACTGGTCGGGCGGCACGCGCATCAGCGCCTGCCTGCACGACTTCAACCAGCACTGGGCGCGCCGCGTGCTGAACGGCCGGGCCACCGTGCTCTTGATCAGCGACGGGCTCGAACACGGCCCGGCCGACGACCCGCGCTGCGAGCAGCTGGCTTTCGAGATGGAACGGCTGCACAAGAGCTGCCGCAACCTCATCTGGTTGAATCCGCTGTTGCGCTTCGACGCCTTCCAGCCGCGCGCCAGCGGCATCCGCGCGATGCTGCCCCATGTGGACCGCTTCCTGCCGGCGCACAACCTGGACAGCCTGTCGCAACTGGCGCAGGTGCTGAGACTAGCGCCCGCGCCGCGCTGAAGCGCTACTTGCCGGTCGGCACCTTGCCGTCGACGCCCTTGACGTAGGTCGTCAAGCCACCCAGGAACTTGTCGTCGGCCACCTCGCCGGCTTTCACCAGCAGCTTGCCGTCCTGGGCCGTGATCGGGCCCTTCCAGATTTCGAAGCTGCCGTCCTTCAAGCCGGCCTTGACCTTCTCGACCGCTTCTTTGGTGGCGGCCGGCACCTTGTCATTGATCGAGACCAGGTCGATCGCGCCTTCCTTCACGCCCCACCAAGTGCCGCTGTTGCCGGTCCAGGTGCCGTCCAGCACGTCTTTCGTGGTCTTGATGTAGTACGGCGCCCAATTGATGATGGCCGACGCCAGGTGGGCTTCCGGCGCATAGGCCGACATGTCGCTGTCCCAGCCGAACGCGTACTTGCCGTTCTTGGCTGCGGTCTGCAGCACCGCCTTGCTGTCGGTGTTCTGGAACAGCACGTCGGCACCGCCGTCGATCAGGCTCTGGGCGGCTTCGGTTTCCTTCGGCGGGTTGTGCCATTCGTTGACCCAGACCACGCGCGTCTTGATCTTCGGGTTGCTGCTCTGCGCACCGAGCGTGAACGAGTCGATGTTGCGGATGACCTCTGGAATCGGTACCGAACCCACCACGCCCAGCACATTCTTCTTCGTCATGGCGCCGGCGATGATGCCGGCCATGTAGGCACCCTGGTAGGTGCGGCTGTCATAGGTGCGCAGGTTGGCCGCTTGCTTGTAGCCGGTGGCGTGTTCGAACTTGACATCCGGGTTGTCGGCAGCGACTTTGAGCATCGGCTCCATGTAGCCGAAGGTGGTGCCGAAGATCAGCTTGTCGCCCTGGCTCACCAGGTCGCGCAGTACGCGTTCTGCGTCGGCCGATTCGGGAACGTTCTCGACGAAGGTGGTCTGGATCTTGTCGCCGAATTCTTTCTCCAGCGCCTTGCGGGCGTTGTCGTGGGCGAAGCTCCAGCCACCGTCACCGACCGGACCCACGTAGGCGAAGCCGATCTTCAGCGGCTCTTTTTTCGGCGGCTCGGCCGAAGCGGCGGCCACTGGCGGCGTTGCGGCCGGGACCACCGGTGCGACGGGCTCGTCTTTCTTGCCGCAGCCGCTGATAGCGCCACTGATGGCCAGCAGCGCGGTCAGTGCCGGCAAGGTGATGAAGGTGCGTTTCGATGGCAGGGACACGGTGGTTTTCTCCTCGGATCGGTGGATCGGTGATTGTCGGGGGATCAAGGGCGCGCCTCGATCACGGACTGAAGGGCTTGCCGAGCGAAGCCGGCATGTTGGCGCGGATGAACGCGGCATTGCTGGAAATCATCACCAGCACCACCACCGTTGCCAGATAAGGCAGCATGCTCAGGAACTGGCTCGGTACCTGCACCCCCTGCGCCTGCAGGTGGAACTGCAACATCGTGACGCCGCCGAACAGGTAGGCGCCCAGCAGTACTCGCATCGGGCGCCAGGTGGCGAAGGTGGTCAGCGCCAGCGCGATCCAGCCCTTGCCGGCCACCATGCCCTCGACCCACAGCGGCGTGTACACCAACGACAGATAGGCACCCGCCAGCCCGCACATCGCTCCCCCGGCCATCACCGCGGCGAGCCGAATGCGCCGTACCGGGTAGCCGAGTGCATGCGCTGATTCCGGCGATTCGCCCACCGCGCGCAGCACCAGCCCCGAACGCGTGCGCTGCAGGAACCAGGCCAGCGCCATGGCCGCGCCGATCGCGCCGTAGACCATCGGATGCTGGCGAAACAGCGCCGGACCGATGAAGGGCAGGTCGGACAGCCAGAAGATTCGGAACTGCGGCCGCATGCCGAGCGAAGCCTGCACGAACGACACGCCGACGAAGGCCGAGAAGCCACCGCCGAACAGCGCCAGTGCCAAGCCGGTCGCGACCTGGTTGGTGTTGAGCCAGATCACCAGCAAGCCGAACAGCGCCGACAGCAGCGCGCCGGCCAGCGCGCCCGCGATGAAGCCGAGCGTGTCGCTGCCGGTGTGCACCGCGGTCGCGAAGCCGGCAATGGCCGCCACCAGCATCAAGCCCTCGGCGCCCAGGTTGACGATGCCGGCGCGATCGTTGATCAACAGGCCGAGCCCGGCCAGCGCCAACACCGTGCCCGCGCTCAGCGTGGCCGCCAGCAACAACGCGAAGCTGTCCAGCGTCATGACGTCGCAGCCACAGCGGCACGCCGCCAGCCGATGCGGTAGAGGATCAGGGTGTCGCAGGTCAGCAGGCTGAACAGCAGCAGACCCTGAAACACGCCGGTCACCGACTTCGGCAGCCCGAGTCGCGACTGCGCCAGTTCACCGCCGATGTAGAACAGGCTCATCAGAATGCCCGAGAACACGATGCCCACCGGGTGCAGCCGCCCGACATAGGCGACGATGATCGCAGCGAAACCGTAGCCGGCCGGCACATAAGGCGTGAGCTGCCCGATCGGGCCGGCCACCTCCAGCGCTCCGGCCAACCCGGCCAGGCCGCCGGAAATCAGCAGCGCTGTCCACAGCGCGCTGCGCGACGAGAAGCCGGCATAGCGCGCAGCCGCTGGCGCCAGCCCACCCACCTGCTGCGCGAAGCCGCGGTAGCTGCGAAACAGGAACAGCCAAAGCAGGACCACGGCCGCTGCCGCAATCACGATGCCGATGTGGGCACGCAGGTGCGCCACCAGCTTCGGCACCTGGGTCTGCGCCGCGAAGGTGATGGTTTGCGGAAAGTTGTAGCCGGCCGGGTCCTTCCACGGCCCGTAGACCAAGTACGACAGCAGCAGCACCGCCACGTAGACCAGCATCAAGCTCACCAGGATTTCATTGGCATTGAAGCGGTCCCGCAGCAACGCCACCACGCCGGCCCAGGCCATGCCGCCGAGCGTGCCGGCCAGCAGGATCGGCACGACGAAGGCGTGCCCCATCCAGGCCGTGCCGGGCCCGGCCTGCAAAGCGACCCAGCCGGCGCAGATGGCGCCGAGCACGAACTGGCCTTCGGCGCCGATGTTCCAGACGTTGGAGCGAAAGCACACCGCCAGACCGAGCGCGATCAGGATCAGCGGCGTGGCCTTGATCGACAGTTCCGACAGCGCATAGGCGTTCTTCAGCGGCTCGACGAAGAACACCTGCAGTCCGTGCACCGGGTCCTTGCCCAGCACCACGAACAGGGCCGTGCCGATGGCCACCGTGATCAGCAGCGCCAACATGGGCGACGCCAACGACCAGGCTCTGGATGGCTGCGGCCGGGCTTCGAGGAACAGCATGTCAGGCCACTGCCACTGCCGCTGCTGCAGCCGGCCACAAGCCGCTCATCCATTCGCCGATGCGCTCGACCGTGGCTTCGGCCGTCGGCAGGCTCGGCGACAGCCGCCCCTTGGCCATCACCACGATCCGGTCGCTCAGTTGAAACAGCTCTTCCAGTTCTTCGCTGACCACCAGCAGCGCACAGCCGGCGTCGCGCAATGCCAGCAGCTCGGCGCGGATCTGCGCGGCGGCGCCGACGTCCACGCCCCAGGTCGGCTGCGAGACGATCAGGAGCCGCGGCGCGACGTCGATCTCGCGGCCGACGATGAACTTCTGCAAGTTGCCGCCTGAGAGGCTGCGCGCCGCCGCACCGGAGCCGCCGGCGCGGACCCGGAAACGCTCGATCAGCTTGTCGGCCAGGCGCGCCACGCGGCCGTGGTCGATCCAGCCGAGCTTCGATACCGCTTCGGTGCGCGTCAGCAGCGTGTTGTCGGCCAGGCTCAAGGTCGGTACCGCGCCGCGCCCGAGTCGCTCTTCAGGGATGAAGTGCAGGCCCTGTTTGCGGCGCTGCTGCGGTGAAGCCCGCGAAATATCCTGCAGCGCGCCATTCACCGCCAGCCGGATACAGCCGCGCGCGGCGCGCGGGTCTTCACCGGACAGCGCCGCCATCCATTCCTGCTGCCCGTTGCCCGAGACCCCGGCCACCCCGACAATCTCGCCGGCCCGCACTTCCAGGCCGATGCCCTGCAGGTCGGTGCCGAAGGGGTCTTGTCTAGACAAGCTGAGCGCATCGATCTTCAGCACCACGTCACCGGCGGTCGCCGCGCGCGGTGGCAGCGCCGGTGGTTCGGCACCGATCATCAAGCGCGACAGGCTGGCGTTGCTTTCCTGCCGCGGGTCGACTTCGCCGGTGACGGCACCGGCGCGCAGCACGGTGCAGCGTTCGCACAGCGCGCGAATCTCGTCGAGCTTGTGGCTGATGTAGAGGATGCTGCAACCGTCGGCCGCCAGCCGGCGCAAGGTGGTGAAGAGCTTGTCGACCGCTTGCGGGGTCAGGACCGAAGTCGGTTCGTCCAGGATCAGCAGTTTCGGCTCGGTCAACAGCGCCCGCACGATCTCCACCCGCTGGCGTTCGCCGACGCTGAGCGTGTGCACCGGCCGCGCCGGCTCCACGTCCAGGCCGTAAGCCGCCGCCACCTCACCGATGCGCCGGCTGACCTGCGCCAGGGTCATGCGCTGGTCAAGCCCGAGCCAGACGTTCTGCGCTGCCGTCAGCGTGTCGAACAGCGAGAAGTGCTGGTAGACCATGCTGATGCCCAGCGCCCGAGCCTCGGCCGGGCTCTTGACGACCGCCGGCTGGTCGTTCCACAGCATGCTGCCGGCGTCGGGCTGTACCGCGCCGTAGATGATCTTCATCAACGTGCTTTTGCCGGCACCGTTCTCGCCCAGTACGGCATGAATTTCGCCGGGCTCGACCCGCAGGTCGATGCGGTCGTTCGCCAGCACCGCCGGGTACTGCTTGGTGATGCCGCTGAGGGTCAGTCGGGACATGTGCTTCGGAGCGGGGTGGTTGGCGTCGGGTCGTGCGGCGACCGGGATCGCCGCCAACCCGCAATCGTCACCCAGCATCGCCTGCGGGTACACCCCGGGCATGCAGGGCTTGTGCAGCGGCACGTGCGACGCTACCCGGTGCAACGCTGGCCGGTGTCGTGAGCCCGCCGAAACCCCGATCCGCTATAACAATCGGTTCGTAGACCAAGGACAACCAAGGAGATCGACATGAGCAAGCGCGATGTGGTGGTACTGGGAGCGGCCCGTTCGGCCGTGGGCACTTTCGGCGGCAGTCTGGCCGACATCGAACCGGCGGAGCTGGCCGGCACGGTGATGAAGGAAGCGGTCAAGCGCTCGGGCGTCGACCCGAAGCAGATCAACTACGTGACGGTGGGCAACACCATTCCCACCGAAAGCCGCTTCCCATACGTGGCGCGCGTGGCCGCGATCCAGGCCGGGCTGCCGATGGAGAGCGTGGCCATGTCGGTCAACCGGCTCTGCTCGTCGGGCCTGCAGGGCATCGTCACCACGGCGCAGAACATCCTGCTCGACGACTGCGACTACGGTGTCGGCGGCGGTGTCGAAGTGATGAGCCGCGGGGGCTACCTCTCCAGCGCCATGCGCAACGGCGCCCGCATGGGCGACACCAAACTGATCGACATGATGGTGGCCACGCTGACCGATCCCTTCGGCGTCGGGCACATGGGCATCACGGCCGAGAACCTGGCCACCAAGTGGAAGATCACACGTGAAGAGCAGGACGCACTGGCGGCCGATTCGCACCGGAAGGCGGCAGCCGCCATCGCCGAGGGCCGCTTCAAGGAGCAGATCGTCGCGATCGTCAAGCAGACCCGAAAGGGCGAGGTCACCTTCGACACCGACGAACATGTGAAGCCCGCGACCACGGCAGAGTCCTTGGCCAAGATGAAGCCGGCGTTCAAGAAGGACGGCGGCACCGTGACGGCGGGCAATGCCTCGGGCATCAACGACGGCGCGGCTTTCTTCGTATTGGGAGAAGCCGGGGTCGCTGCCAAGCACGGCTACAAGCCGATGGCGCGGCTGGTGAGCTATGCGGTGGCGGGTGTGCCGAACGAGATCATGGGTGAAGGCCCGATTCCGGCGACCAAGCTGGCCTTGAAGAAGGGCGGCCTGAGCTTGGACCAGATGGACGTGATTGAAAGCAACGAGGCCTTTGCGGCGCAAGCGATCGCGGTGGCGCGCGGGCTCGAGTTCGACATGAAGAAGGTCAACCCGAACGGCGGCGCGATTGCGCTCGGCCATCCGATCGGCTGTAGTGGCGCTTTCCTGGCCACCAAGGCGATCTACGAACTGCACCGCACCAACAAGAGGTACGCCCTGGTGACGATGTGCATCGGCGGTGGTCAGGGAATTGCGGCGGTGTTCGAACGGCTGTGATGTTTTGAGGCCGTGCCGGGTGGCGCGGCTTCAGTGGCCCTTGAATTGCGGCGGGCGGCGTTGTGCCACCGCCGCAAGTCCTTCTTGTAGATCGGCGCTGGCGGCGCAGGCGGCTTCGCGGCGCCGGAGGGCGGTAGCGTCGATCTCGCCGCGGGCGATCTCGTTGAGCGACAGTTTCATGCCGGCCACGGCCATTGGCGCGCCTGCGATCAGCGCATTGATCAAGCGCTGCACGGTGGCGTCCAGCATTTCCGGTGCGACGCAGTGGTCCAGATAGTCGATCGCCAGCAGCACATCGGCGTCGACGGCCTCTCCCAGCAGGAACAGTCGCTTCGCTGCCTGCAGGCCCAGGCGCGAGACATAGCGCTGCAAACCGCTCGGGTAGTAGTGCAGGCCGAGGCGTGCGGCCGGCATTCGCAGCTGCATGCCCGTCACGCCAACGCGAAAGTCGCAGGCCAGCGCCAGGTCGGTAGCGCCGCCGTAGACGCTGCCGTTGAGCCGCGCCACGGTGGGTTGGGGCAATGCTTCGAGCGCGTCGACCATGCGCTCGAAGGCTTGCGGGTCGTCCGCGCCACCTGCAGGGTCAGCCAGTTCGCCCAGGTGGAAGCCGCTGCAGAAAGTCTGGCCGCTGCCGGTCAGCACCAGCACGCGCACCGACCGGTCGGCGGCGACCTGCGCAAAGTG
>JALYUN010000189.1 GCA_030853725.1 Pseudomonadota bacterium
CCTCGGCCACCAGGTCGACCGCGTTCGGCGCCAGGCCGCAGGCAGAGTCGATGTAGGCCTGGGCGATCAACGCGGCGCTGCCGTCGACCAGCGACCAGCGCGCATCGACCAGTGCCCTGCTCAGACCCAGCGCGCGGCTGGCTTGCGCGTGGGGCAATCGCTTGGCCCGTTCGCGCTTTCGCAGCGAGGTCTGCAACGCGCGCAACGCTTCAGGGGTCTGTGCCCGGGGCATGAGGTGCTCGGGTTTGCCGTCGGGCGCGAAGATGGCCTCGACAGCACCGTGCGGCTGCACCGCCGCGTTGGCCATTTTCAGATGCAGCCGGTAGCCAGTTGCAAGGTGCGTGGCCAGACGGCTGTAGAAATCACGCGACTCGGCCGACAGCAGCGTGGCGCCGCGAGAGAACAGAAAGACGGCGCAACCCTTGCCGTCGCAGTTCAGGCCGTTCAGCATGATCTGGCCACCGACCTGGTGGTCTACATACTGCCGGCGTGCCGGTGCCGTCAGGCGACGGTTCATTTCAGGCAGGGTGGCGCATTGCACGGCGCGGTAGCTCGCGATGATCCGGGGTGCCAGCGTCGGGTTCTGGTGCATTTCAGCGCCGACTTCGCGCCAGCCGGGCGGCATGTCGATGCCCTGAATGGCGTCGATGCGAAGCTGCGAGGCAGACAGCGTCTCGTACAACACACCCCCCACGCCGGCACCCAGATTCGATGCCGCGCACAGCGTCGAAAGCAGATTGCCGAACCAGGTCGAAGGAGGCTGCCCTACGTCGTAGATCGCATCGAGAATCTTCAACAGCTCACCCGGCGCCAGCGCTGCAGCCATCCAGTATCTCCCTCAAGTTGCTCGCTCTGCGCCGATCTTGACCGGCGACGCCGCTGATGCAAAGGCCAACCCCAGGGCCGGCACCATTCCGGTAGTCGAAAAGCGCCTCCTATACTGAGGCCATGTCATCGATCGCCCTGCACGGCATCGCGAAGTCCTGGGACCAAACCGTTGCTTTGCATGCGGTCGATCTGAGCATCGACGCCGGCAGTTTCTGCGTGTTGCTGGGTCCTTCGGGTTGCGGCAAGTCCACCACGTTGCGGATCGTCGCCGGGCTGGAAGTCGCCAGCGCGGGCCGGGTCTGGATCGACGGGCGCGACGTCACCGACTTGCCGCCGGCACAGCGCGGAATCGCCATGGTGTTCCAGAACTACGCGCTTTTCCCGCATCTGAACGTGGCCGACAACATCACTTTCGGCTTGTCGGTGCGCAAGATGCCTGCAGAGCAGATTGCATCGCGCCTGAAGGAAACCGCCGCGTTGTTGGGATTGGGCGCGCTGCTCGACCGCCGGCCTTCGCAACTGTCAGGCGGGCAACAGCAACGCGTGGCGCTGGGCCGCGCGCTGGTGGCGCAGGCCAAGGTCTGCCTGATGGACGAGCCCTTGTCGAACCTGGACGCGCAGCTGCGGCAAGAGATGCGACGCGAACTGCGCGACCTGCAACAGCAACTCGGCTTGACGGTGGTCTACGTCACGCACGACCAAGCCGAAGCGATGAGCATGGCCGACCAAGTGGTGCTGCTGAACCAGGGGCAAGTCGAACAGACCGGCGCGCCGCGTGAGCTGTATGCGCGCCCGGCCACCACTTTTGCAGCGCGTTTCATCGGCACACCGCCGATGAACATCGTGGAGCTGCGGGCGGGTTGCATCGAAGGCAGCGACGCCGATGTCGGCCTGCAGGCCGCGTCGCTGGGCGTGCGGCCCGAAGCGATCGAACTGGCCGACAACGGCGTGCCGGCGCGGGTGCAGGCAGTGGAATACCTGGGTGCCGACCTGGTGCTGCGCTGCGGCGTCGGCACGCAGTCGTTGCTGGTGCGCGAATCCGGGCAGCACGGCGCGCGGGTCGGCGACAACGTGCGGCTGCGATGGTCGCGGGACGAGGCCCACGGCTTCGACGCGGCCGGGCGCCGCATTCAATAAATCAACGACAACAGGAGACGACGATGCAGAGAAAAACTTTCCTCACCACCCTGGCAGCCGCTACGGCACTGGCGGTGACCGCGCTGCCGCTGCGGGCCCAGACCACGGTCGAAGTGCCGTTCTACTACCCGGTGGCGATCGGCGGGCCGGTGGCCAAGATCATCGACGGCTTCGCGGCCGGGTTCATGAAAGAGCACCCCGGCATCAAGCTGATGCCGATCTACGCCGGCACCTACCAGGAAACCATCGTCAAGGCGCTGACGGCGCACAAGGCGGGCACGCCGCCAGCGACCTCGGTGGTGCTGTCCACGGACATGTTTACGTTGATCGACGAAGACGCCATCGTGCCTTTCGACAACTTCGCGAAGACCGCGGAAGACAAGGCTTGGCTCAGCAGTTTCTATCCTGCGTTCATGTTCAACAGCCGCACCGGCGGCAAGACCTGGGGCATTCCGTTCCAGCGCTCTACCGTGGTGATGTACTGGAACAAGGAAGCCTTCAAGGAAGCCGGGCTCGACCCGAACCATGCGCCGGCCAATTGGGACGAGTTGAAAGCCGCTGCCACCAAGCTGACGAAGAAGGACGCCAACGGCAACGTCAGCCAATGGGGCGTGCAGATTCCGTCCAGCGGATTCCCGTACTGGCTGTTCCAGACGCTGACCACCGCCAACGACGCGATCCTGGCCAACGACAGCGGCAACAAGGTCGACTTCGATAACCCGAAGGTGGTCGAGGCGCTGCAGTACTGGGTCGGACTGGCCAAGGCTGGCGTGCACCCGCCCGGCGTGGTCGAGTGGGGCACCACGCCCAAGGACTTCTTCGAGCGCAAAGCGGCCATCATCTTCACCACCACCGGTAACCTGACGAACGTCAAGAAGAACGCCAAGTTCGACTTCGGCGTCGGCATGATTCCCGGCCATGTGCGCAAGGGTGGATCACCCACCGGCGGCGGCAATTTCTATATCTTCAAGAGGGCCACGCCAGCGCAGCAGGCCGCCGCCTACCAGTTCGTCAAGTGGGTGACGCAGCCCGAGCGCACCGCGCAGTGGAGCATCGACACGGGTTATGTCGGTACCACACCGGCCGCCTACGAAACGCCCGCGCTGAAACAGTACGGCAGCGAATTCCCGCCGGCGCTGGTCGCGCGCGACCAGTTGCCGGTGTCGGTGGCCGAGTTCTCCACGCACGAAAACCAACGCGTGACCAAAGCCTTGAACGACGGCATTCAGGCCGCGTTGACCGGCACCAAGACGCCGGCCCAGGCCATGAAGGACGCGCAGGCCGAGGCCGACCGCATCCTGCGCCGCTACCAATAGACGGCGTTGGTGATGGCAGGCGGCCGCGCACGCAGCGCCCCCGGCACGATGCGCGCGGTGCACGCGTGGCTGATGCTGCTGCCGGCTTTGTTGCTGCTGGTGGCCTTCACGCACTGGCCGGTGGTCTCGACCTTGATCGAGAGCTTCCAGTCGACCCCGCGCACCGGCCATCCAGCGGCCTGGGTCGGACTCGAGAACTACCGGGTCATGGTGGCCGACCCGGTGTTTTGGAAAGCGGTGCGCAACAACCTGTGGTTTGCCAGCGCGACCATCCCGTTGTCGATCGGCCTGGCGCTGGTGATGGCGCTGTGGGTCAACGAACGCATCGCCGGCCGCGCCTTTTTGCGCATGGCGTATTTCACGCCCACCGTGCTGCCGATGATCGCGGTGGCCAACATCTGGCTCTTTTTCTACACCCCGCAATACGGGCTGCTGGAGCAGATCACCGGCGCCTTCGGCTTGCCTTCGCACAACTGGCTGGGCAGCCCTTCCACCGCGCTCGGCGCCGTCACGGTCGTAGCCATCTGGAAGGAAGCCGGCTTCTTCATGATCTTCTACCTGGCGGCGTTGCAAACGCTGAACCCGAGCCTGCGTGAAGCAGCGGCCATCGAAGGGGCTACACGCTGGACTTTCTTTCGCCGCGTGCAATGGCCGCTGTTGATGCCCACCACGCTGTTCGTGCTGGTGAATGCGTTCATCAATGCGTTTCGCATGGTCGACCACCTGTTCGTGCTGACCCGCGGCGGACCGAACAATGCCACCACGCTGCTGCTGTACTACCTGTACGAAGTCGGCTTCAGCTTCTGGGACACGGCTTATGCAGCAACCATCACGGTGGTCTTGGTAGCGGTGCTGGTCAGCGTGGCGCTGTTGCAGTTCTTCGTGCTCGACCGGCGGGTGCATTACCAGTGAAAGTGCGAGTGAAGGCGCAACCAAGGGCGCCGCAACGGCTGGTGTTCAACGAGCCGACCTGGCTCGACACGGTGGCCGCCTGGGCACTGGCGCTGCTGTGGATCCTGCCGCTGCTGTATGCGGTGTGGACCGCCTTCCACCCGCCGGCTTACGCCACGCGCTTCGAACTGTTCGCACCGTTGACGCTGCGCAATTTCGAACGCGCCTGGGCGGCGGCGCCGTTCGCGCGCTACTTCCTGAATACCACCTTGCTGGTCGGCATGATCCTGGTTGCGCAACTGGTGCTGGGCACGTTGGCAGCGTACGCATTCGCCCGGTACGAGTTTCGCGGCCGCAACCTCGCCTTCGCCTTGGTGTTGGTGCAGTTGATGGTGATGCCCGACATCTTGCTGGTGGAAAACTACAAGACGATGTCCAGCCTGGGGCTGATCGACACCTTGCTGGCGATCGGCCTGCCTTACTTCGCCTCGGCCTTCGCCATCTTCCTGCTGCGCCAGACCTTCATGGGGATCCCTAAAGAGCTGGACGACGCCGCGCGGGTCGAAGGCGCCAGCGCACTGCAAACGCTGTGGCGCGTCTATGTGCCGCTGGCCAAGCCGGTCTACACCGCATTTGCGCTGGTGTCGGTCAGCTACCACTGGAACAACTTCCTGTGGCCGCTGATCGTCACCAACAGCACGAATGCCAGGCCGCTGACGGTCGGCCTGCAGGTGTTCTCGTCGGTCGACCAGGGGGTCGACTGGTCGATCATCACAGCCGCCACGTTGTTGACATCGGGCCCGCTGCTGCTGGCGTTCCTGCTGTTTCAGCGCCAGTTCGTGCAGAGCTTCATGCGCGCTGGCATCAAATGAGTGCCACACCGCCATGAAGCTCGTCACCTGGAACACCCAATGGTGCTGCGGCCTGGACGGCAGCGTCAGCCCGCAGCGCATCGTCGACGGCGCCCGCGCGATGGCCGACTTCGACGTGTTGTGTCTGCAGGAGATCGCCCAGGGCTACGGCGGCATGCCGGGCGGCCCTGGCGACCAGCCCGCGCAACTGCGAGCGTTGTTGCCGGGCTTCCAGTGCTTCTACGGCGCAGCCGTGGAGGAGTTCGACGCGGAAGGCCGGCCTCGGCGTTTCGGCAACCTGATCGCCACTCGGCTGCCGGTGGCCCGGGTGCAGCACCACCTGCTGCCTTGGCCGGCCGACGCCGGGGTGCGCAGCATGCCGCGCATGTGCACGGTGCTGACATTGCGCCATCCCGAACTCGGCTGGATCCGGGTGATGACGACACACCTGGAGTACTACTCGGCCGTGCAGCGCATGGCGCAGGCCCGGGCGCTGCGGGCGATCCACTTCGAAGCCGTGGCACAGGCCCACGCGCCGCCGATGGCCGACACCGGCGCGTCGCCGTTCCAGGCCCGCCCGCACACCCCGCACGCCATCCTGTGCGGCGACTTCAACCTGGGCATTGCAGAGCCGGAATACACCGAGATCCAGCGGCCCTGCGGCGAGTCGAGGCTGCAGGACGCGTGGCCGCTGGTGCACGGCAGTGCCGCGCATGCAGCCACCTTCCGGCTCTTCGACCGCACCTACGGGCCAGAGCCAGTGGCCTGTGATTTCATCTTTGTCAGCGATACGCTGACACCGCATGTGAAGCAGGTTGAAGTGGACTTGCAGACCCGTGCTTCGGATCACCAGCCGGTGCTGGTGTCCCTGTCTGGACAACGCTGATTCAGGCACCGTCGACAATCGGCTTAGTGACTGCGCAGACGTATGGCGCACGATCATGGGTCGAAGGTCGGGCGCTCGTTTCGCCCAGGCTTGATCGACCTCACACACACGGACGGGCATGAGCGAAGGTACGCACTACGCATTTCAGACTTCCTGGGGCGCCAACCGGATAGACGGGGGTACCCGCTTCCGACTCTGGGCGCCGGGCGTCGAGCAAATCGAGCTGGCGGTCGAGCCGGCTGGCGCTGAACGTCGCTTCGTTGCGATGGCTCGCGACGACGCAGGCTGGTGGCAGGTCGACACCGATCAGGTCGCGGTCGGCGGTGCCTACGGCTTTCGTGTCGGCGGCGGTCTGGTAGTGCCCGACCCAGCTGCGCGGGCGCAGGTGTGTGGCGTGCACGGGCTGTCGAAGTTGGTCGATCCCACGGCCTACGGCTGGCGCACGCCCGAATGGAAAGGCCGGCCCTGGCAGGAGACGGTGTTCTACGAACTGCACACCGGCACCTTCACGCCGCAGGGCACCTTCGACGCCGTCATCGACAAGCTGGACCACCTGCGTGACCTCGGCATCACCGCGGTCGAACTGATGCCGGTCGCCCAATTCGCCGGCAACCGCGGCTGGGGTTACGACGGCGTGCTGCTGTATTGCCCGCATCCGGCTTACGGCGGTGTGGAAGGACTCAAACGCCTGGTCGACGCCGCACACGAGCGCGGGCTGATGGTGTTTCTGGACGTGGTCTACAACCACTTCGGACCCGACGGCAACTACCTCGGCGCCTACGCCCAGGAATTCTTCCACCCGGAAATCCATACCGCCTGGGGTGCGGCCATCGCCTACGACGAAACGCCGGTGCGTGAGTTCATGATCCAGAACGCGTTGTTCTGGCTGGAGGAATACCGCATCGACGGCCTGCGACTGGACGCGATCGATTCGATCCGCGACACCACCGACGCCCCAC
>JALYUN010000144.1 GCA_030853725.1 Pseudomonadota bacterium
TGGCATTGCTGGGCGCCACCAGCGCTGCACTGGCTGAGCCCACCACGATCGAACTCGCACCGGTGCCTGCGGCTTCGGCCGCTGCGCCCGCAGCTTCGGCAGCGTCGGCACCCGAAACCGCGCTCAAGCGCAACGTGATCGAAGACGACAACGTCCGCATCGAAGAAACCCGGCTGCGCGGCCTGCCCACGCGCATTACCGTGCGCAACAAATCCACCGGCGGCAGCAGCTACGAGATCCTGACCGGCCCGAACGGCAAGGACCCTTCGCAGGACAAGGGCGCCGCTGGCCAGCGCGCCTGGTCGCTGTTCGACTTCTGAGCCCGGCGTGGCGGTCTACACCGAAGTCGGCCTGGCCGAAGCCGATGCGCTGTGCCACCGGCTCGGACTCGGCAAGGCGCTGGATCTGCAAGGCATTCGCTCGGGCATCGAGAATACCAACTACTACTTGAACACTGCCAGCGGCCAATGGGTGCTGACCCTGTTCGAACGCTTGCCTGCGGCGCAGCTACCGTATTACCTGCAATTGATGCAGCACTTGGCCGCCCGCGGCATCCCGGTGCCGGCGCCGCAGGCCGATGCTGAAGGCGCGCTGTTGCAGACCGTGGCGGGCAAGCCGGCAGCTGTCGTGACGCGCCTGCCCGGCAGCCACCGCCTGCGGCCGGATGTGGCGCAGTGCCGCCAGGTCGGCGCGATGTTGGCGCGCATGCACCTGGCGGCGGCCGATTTTCCTCTAGACCAACCCCACCTGCGCGGCATCGACTGGTGGCTGCAGACCGCGCCTGCAGTGCTGCCGCACCTGGACGCCGACACCGCCGCGCTGCTGCAATCGGAACTGCAGTTCCAGCAGCAGGTCGCTGCTTCGGCCACCGGCCACGAACTGCCACGCGGCGCGATCCACGCCGACCTGTTTCGAGACAATGTGATGTTCGACGACACCGCCGGGCCGGACCACTTGTGCGGCTTCTTCGACTTTTACTTTGCCGGCACCGACACCCTGCTGTTCGACCTGGCGGTGTGCCTGAACGACTGGTGCAGCGACGATGCCAACGGCGCGCTCGATGAAGCCCGCGCCGGTGCATTCGTCGCGGCCTACGAAGGCGTGCGCCCGCTGGCCGGAGCCGAGCAGCGCAGCCTGCCCGCCATGCTGCGCGCCGCAGCGCTGCGCTTCTGGATCTCGCGCCTGTGGGACTGGCACCTGCCCCGCAGCGCGGCGCTGCTGCAACCGAAAGACCCGGGCCACTTCGAACGTGTGCTGCGCCAGCGCATCGCGGCGCCGTGGCATGCGTCGGCCAGCGGAGCCCGCGGCTGATGAAAAAGCGCACGGCCGCTCCGAAGCTCTCATCGCCCCCTTGGGCGGGGAGAGCCGGCGCCGAGCGAGCGCCTGCGCGTTCGCGAGTGGCTGGCGAGCGCCAATCGGCATGCAAGCCGATTGCCGGCGGCATAGCCACCTTGGGGGGACTGCTATGCCGCTGACCCTCAGGAACGTCGAGCCGGCGCGCGGCATGCGCTGGATCACCGACGCCTTCCGGCTCTACCGGCGCCGACCGCTCGGCTTCATTTCGCTGTTCGCCGTGTTCGTGGTGGCATTCCTGCTGGTTTCGCAAGTGCCCGTGCTGGGCGCCCTGGCGATGTTCACGCTGCCGTTGCTGTCTCTGGGCTTCATGGTGGCCGCTCGTTCGGCATTGCTGGACGGGCCGGTGCGCTTTTCGCAGTACATCGAGCCGCTGCGCACCGACGCACCGCGCCGCCGCGCGCTGTTGCTGTTGTGCGCGATCTACGGTGCTTCGATGTTGTTGATCGTGTGGCTCGCCAACAGCCTGTCGGGCGACGCCATCGGCCGCTTTCAAGGTCTGCTCACCAGCGGCTCGAACGAACAGGCACTGATCGAGGCGCTGCAGAGCGACAACGGTCTGCGCACCGCCTCGACCACGCTGGCGGTGCTGGGCTCGCTGTTGTCGATTCCGTTCTGGCATGCGGCACCACTGGTGCACTGGGGCGGTCAGGGTGTGTGGCAATCGCTGTTTTCCAGCACGCTGGCGCTGTGGCGCACACGCGGCGCTTTCGCCCTGTACGCGCTGGTGTGGGTGGCGGTGGCGGCGCTGCCGCTGCCGGTGGTCGTGCTGCTGGTGGCCGTGCTGTTCGGCATGTTGGGCGTGCCGCAGTTGACGCTGGTGGCGGTGTGGTTGGTCTGGGCGGTGTTCTGGTCGGTTTTCTACATATCGGTGCTGTTCACCTTCAACGACAGTTTCGGGGTTCCGGCGGCGGCACCAGCCGAGGCCGTTCCTGCCGACATCATTTCCTGAAGCTTCGTCCGATGCGCCGTTTGAGCCTGTTGTTGTTGTCGCTATCGTGCGCCGCCACGAGCGGCTGCGCGGTGGTCAGCGTGGCAGGCGCGGTAGCAGGAGCTGCCATCGACGTCGGCGGAGCGGTGATCGGCACCACCGTGCGCGTCACCGGCAAGGTGATCGAGAAAACCATCGACCTCGTCATGCCGGACTCCACCGCAGCCGCCGCCAAATAGCGCCCGCCGCGCGCGCTGGCGTAAGTTCCGCCGCGCTTCGGCAGACCTGTCACCCGATGACCGACCCACCCATGTCGATCGCTGAAATGCGTTCGCACCAGCAACACGCCGGCCAATGGCATGCGGGGCAGATGGCCGGGCGGCGCTTCGATGTGGCATTCGTTTCGCTCGAAGTCACGCCGCGCTGCAACCGGGACTGCACGTGGTGCTATCTGAGCGACAGCGCCGAAGCGGTGCGCGACTTTCCGAACGACGAAGTCTTCCGCCGAATCGATCTGATCCACGCCCACTACGGCCACGGCACGAACGTGCAGGTCTCGGGCGGCGAGCCCCCGCTGCGGCGGCGTGACGAACGGGTTGCAATCGTCGCGCGCATCACGATGCCTGGGCCTGCGTGCATCGCTGTTCACCGACGGCATCAAAGCCAACCGCGACCTGCTGGCAGCGCTCTGCGAAACCGGGCTGACCGATGTCGCCTTCCATGTCAACTCCACGCAGGAGCGGGCCGGCTACGCCACAGAGCAACACTTGAACGCGCTGCGGCTGGTCTACGTCGAACGCGCCCGCGGCCTGCCGCTGTCGGTGTTCTTCACCACCACGGTCCACGCCGGCATTTTCGCCGGCCTGCCGATGCTGGCTGCGTTCATCGTGCAGCAGGCGCCCGCGGTGCGCTTCGCCTCGTTTCAGTTGCAGACCGAAACTGGCCGCGGCGTGCTCAGTGCGCGTGACGACCGAATCGACGACGACTGCGTCGGCCAGCGGCTGCGTCAGGGCGCCGGCGCACCGGAACTGAAGTTCAATGTGCTGGCCGCCGAAACGCCGCCGGACAGCCTGCCGCAAGGCCCGCAGCGCACCGCGTATGAGATCAATGCCTACAACGCGCTCTCGATGTTCAACGTCGTCGCCTACGGCATTCCGGCGACCCACGCCGGGCTGAACAAGCTGCGCGTCTTCGTGTTGCGCCGTGGCGAAGTCGGTTGCCAGCCGATGTCGCTGCGGGCCTTCGAGAACGTCGCCACGCGCACCGCCTGGCTCAGCGAATTGCTGGACTTCTCCCCCGAAGATTTCGTGCCGAGCGCAGCGCCAACGCTGCTGGCCGACGCCAACCGCTAGGCGCCGAGCCCGGCCGGCCGCCGACTACACGATGCGCCTTACGCCGTACGACTGGACCGTTGCCAACAGCCGGCTGGCGCACTGAGCGCCCCGGGCTTCAGTCCACCGGCGTCAATTTGGCGATTGACAGCGCCAGCCACTTGCTGCCGTGCCGCCCGAAGTGGACCTGCGCCCGCGCGTCTTCGCCGCTGCCTTCCAGTGTCGACACCACGCCTTCGCCGAACTTGGTGTGAAACACGGTCTGGCCGATGCGCAGGCCGCCGGGCGTGCGGGCGGTAGGCATCGGCGGTGGCGGGGGTTGCAATGAAGACGGCGCCACACGACCCGCGCCGACGATGCCCGACAAGCCGCTGCCGCGCGACCAGGCCTGCTGGTATTCGCGTGCATAGCCCGAGCCGAAGCCCTGCTGCTTCGGCGTAATCCATTTCAGCGTGGCTTCAGGCAACTCGTCGAAGAAGCGGCTCTTCACGTTGTAGCGGGTCTGGCCATGCAGCATGCGCGTTTGGCTGAAACTCAAATACAGCCGGCGGCGCGCGCGCGTGATGGCCACATACATCAGCCGCCTTTCTTCTTCCACCCCGTCTGCATCCGAGAGCGATTGCTCGTGCGGGAACAGGCCCTCTTCGATGCCGGTGATGAAGACCGCGTCGAACTCCAGGCCCTTGGCCGAGTGCACTGTCATCAACTGGATCGCATCAGCGCCGGCCTGAGCCTGGTTGTCGCCGGCCTCGAGCGACGCGTGGGTCAGAAAGGCTGCCAGCGGCGACATGATTTCGCCGGTTTCGGCATCGGGCGCGGCGGTGGCGCCCTGTTCGTCCACCGGCAACGCCACGGCGTCCTTGCCGAAGCCTTCCTGGGTGACGAAACTTTCGGCTGCGTTAACCAATTCCTGCAGGTTCTCGATCCGGTCCTGACCTTCCTTGTCGGTCTTGTAGAACTCCAGGAGCCGGCTCTCATTCAGCATGTGTTCGATGATCTCGCGCAGCGTCAGCCCTGCCGTGGCACTGCGCATGCCGTCCACCAGTGCCACGAAGCCTTGCAGATTGGTGCCGGCCTTGCCCGCCACCGCGCCCACGCTCTGCGCCAGACTGCGCCCACTGGATCGAGCGGCGTCCTGCAGTTGCTCGGTGCTGCGCGCGCCGATACCGCGCGCCGGGAAGTTGACCACGCGCAGGAAGCTGGTGTCGTCGTTCGGGTTCTCCAACAGCCGCAGATAAGCCAACGCATGCTTGACTTCGGCGCGCTCGAAGAAGCGCAGCCCGCCGTAAACGCGGTACGGCAAACCTGCGTTGAAGAGCGCGCTCTCCAGCACCCGGCTCTGCGCGTTGCTGCGGTAGAGCAGCGCGATCTCACTGCGCGGCGTCCCGGCGCGGTGCAACTGCTGCGCTTCTTCCAGCAGCCACTGCGCTTCGGCGTAGTCGCTGGTGCTCTCGAAGACCCGCACGGCTTCTCCGGCGCCGGCGTCGGTGCGCAGGTTCTTTCCGAGGCGATGCTGGTTATGGCCGATCAAGCCGTTGGCGGCGTCCAGGATGTGGCCGAAAGAACGGTAGTTCTGCTCCAGCTTGATAACGCGGTCGACCCGGTACTCACGCTCGAAGTCGGCCATGTTGCCGACCCGCGCGCCGCGAAAGGCATAGATGCTCTGATCGTCGTCACCGACCGCGAATACGCCTTGCGGGCGGGGCACCACGGACGACCCGGGCGGCGGCGCAAACATCTTCAGCCACGCGTATTGCAGCCGGTTCGTATCCTGAAACTCATCGACCAGCACATGCGCGAAGCGTTGCTGGTAGTGCTCGCGCAACGCCTGGTTGTCGCGCATCAACTCGTAGCTGCGCAGCATCAGCTCGGCGAAGTCGACCACCCCTTCGCGTTGGCACTGCGCTTCGTAAGCGGCGTAGACATCGACCATGCGGCGCGTCTGCTCGTCGCGAATCTCCACATCGTTCGGGCGCAGGCCTTCTTCCTTCTGGTGCGCAATGAACCAGGTCACCTGCTTCGGCACGAAGCGGTCTTCGTCCAGATTCAGCGCTTTGATGACGCGCTTGACGGCGCTGAGCTGGTCGCTGCTGTCCAGGATCTGAAAGCCCTGCGGCAGACCCGACAGCTTCCAGTGCGCGCGCAGAAAACGATTGCAAAGTCCGTGAAACGTGCCGATCCACATGCCGCGCACAGCCACCGGCAACATTGCCGACAGCCGCGTCAGCATCTCCCTGGCGGCCTTGTTGGTAAAGGTGACGCCCAGAACCCCGCCCGGTGAAACCTGCCCGGTCTGCAGCAACCAGGCAATGCGAGTCGTCAGCACCCGGGTCTTGCCCGAGCCGGCACCGGCCAGAATCAGCGCCGGCACCGCTGGCAGGGTCACCGCGGCCAGTTGCTCGGGATTCAGGTTGTTCAGCAGCGCGTTTTTTAGCCGCCCGTCCGGCACGGGCACGTTCCTCGACTGCAGGGGGTTTGCTGTTGGTGCCGTCTCGATCATCGACTCATTCTAGGAGGCCGAAAGCCAGGCACTCAGTCGTGCTGCAGCTCCATGTGCAGCGAGATCAGCGACAGCGGCCCACTGTCGGTGTAGCGCCGGTCGCCCAGCAACGCGACGCGCGCGCTCTGATCGGCGAGCCAGGTCACGAAGTCCTCCGGGTTCAGCGGTTTGCTGATGAGAAA
>JALYUN010000147.1 GCA_030853725.1 Pseudomonadota bacterium
CGGCATTGCCAAAGCGACCCAGAACCTGCGCCAGCATCGATCCCGCCATGCGCTTCTTCCCCTGCCCCAGGTCGATCAGCACCAGGGTCGTGTCGCCGGGCTGCAATTGCGGTGTCCAGGTGCCACGCACATCGTCCAGGCTCGTGAATGCGGTCACCACGAGCGACACCGGCGCGGTCACCTGTTGCAACGCGCCGGCCTCGTCGGTCCAGCGGGTGCGCATCGACAGCGAATCCTTGCCCACCGGAATGCCGATACCGAGTGCCGGGCACAGGTCGAGGGCCACGGCGCGCACGGTGTCGTACAGGGCCGCATCTTCGCCCGGTTCGCCACACGCGGCCATCCAGTTGGCGCTCAGTTTGATGCGCGACAGGCTGTCGACCGGCGCAGCCAGCAGGTTGGTGATGGCTTCGGCCACCGCCATGCGCCCCGACGCCGGGCCGTCGATCGCAGCCAGTGGCATGCGTTCGCCCATCGCCATCGCCTCGCCGCGCAGACTCGTGAAATCGGCCAGCGTGACCGCACAGTCCGCCACCGGAACCTGCCACGGTCCGACCATCGGGTCGCGGTGACTCAGCCCGCCCACTGTGCGGTCACCAAGCGTGATCAGGAACCTTTTGCTTGCCACGGTGGGGTGGCGCAGCACGTCGCGCAGCACCCGGTCGAGCGTCACGCCGGTCAGGTCCAGTGCGACTTCGCTGCGCGCCACGCGTCGTACGTTGCGGTGCGATTTCGGCGGTTTGCCCAACAACACGTCCATCGGCATGAAGACGGGGCGGATGCCTTCGGGGCCGTCGGCCAGCGCCAGAGCCCGCTCGTCGGTGGCCACGCCGACGAGCGCGAAGGGGCACCGTTCACGATCGCACATCTGCTTGAACAACGGCAACTGGTCAGGGTCCAGTGCCAGGACATAACGCTCCTGGCTTTCGTTGCTCCAGATCTCTTTCGGCGACAGGCCGCTTTCTTCCAGCGGAATGCTGCGCAGGTCGAAGGTTGCGCCGAGCCCGGCGCCATCGACCAGTTCGGGAAATGCATTCGACAAGCCGCCGGCGCCGACATCGTGAATCGCCAGGATCGGGTTGGCCGCGCCCAACCGCCAGCAATGGTCGATGACCTCCTGCGCGCGGCGCTGCATCTCGGGGTTGCCACGCTGCACGCTGTCGAAATCCAGCGCGGCCCGGTTGCTGCCGGCGGCCATCGAACTGGCGGCACTGCCGCCCATGCCGATGCGCATGCCCGGCCCACCCAGTTGCACCAGCGGTGTGTTGCCGCGAAACCGTTGCTTGAAGACCTGGCTGGCACTGATCGAGCCGATGCCGCCGGCGATCATGATCGGCTTGTGAAACCCGCGCCGCACCCCCGCCACGGTTTGCTCGTAGACGCGAAGAAAGCCCCCCAGATTCGGGCGGCCGAACTCGTTGTTGAAGGCCGCGGCGCCGAGCGGACCTTCGGTCATGATCTGCAGGGCGCTGGCGATAGGGTCGGGCTTGCCCACCGGGTCTCTTTCCCAGGGCTCGTCGGTGCCGGGCAGATGCAGATTCGACACCGCGAAGCCGGTCAGTCCGGCCTTGGGACGCGCGCCGCGGCCGGTTGCGCCTTCGTCGCGGATCTCGCCGCCGGCGCCGGTGGCGGCACCGGCGAAGGGCGAAATGGCGGTCGGGTGGTTGTGGGTCTCGACCTTCATCAGCAGGTGCGCGGTCTCGTCCCGCGGCCCATACAGAGGGGCGTTGGTGAACCCCTGCGGCAGCCAGCGCTGCACCGGGCCCCCTTGCATCACGGCGGCGTTGTCGTCGTAGGCCACCACGGTGTACTGCGGTGAGATCGCTTCCGTGTGGCGGATCATTCCGAACATCGACTGCGGCTGCACGATGCCGTCGATGGTGAAGTCGGCGTTGAAGATCTTGTGGCGGCAGTGTTCGCTGTTGGCCTGCGCGAACATCGTCAGTTCGACATCGGTGGGGTTGCGCTGCAGCCCCCGGTAGGCATCCACCAGATAGGCGATTTCGTCTTCAGACAGCGCAAATCCGAACTGTTCATTGGCAGCGGTCAATGCCAGCGGTCCATGGCGCAGCAGATCGACCTCGACCATCGGTGCCGGCTCGCGCGTTTCGAACAGTTGGCGCGCGGCATCGCGATCGAACGCCACATGCTCGGTCATGCGGTCGTGCAAGAGCAGCGCGATCGCTTCGCGCTCTTCGGTCGACAGCGGTTTCGCCTGACCCAGCAGCGGCTGCTTCAACTTCAAGTAGAACTCGGTCACGCGCTCGATGCGGTGCAGCGCGATGCCGCAGTTGTGTGCGATGTCGGTGGCCTTGCTGGCCCACGGCGACACGGTGCCCGGGCGCGGCATCACGACCACGACTTCGACGGTGCTCGCGGCGCCGGCATCGAAAGGGTCGCCATAGCGCAGCAGGGCCTGAAGGGCATCCAGCGCCGACCGCTTGGGTGGCGCTTCGAACGCCACCCAGTGC
>JALYUN010000269.1 GCA_030853725.1 Pseudomonadota bacterium
CCTTGGTGTTGGGGTCGCCGCGCATCTTCTTCACAGCTTGGTCGACCGACAGTCCCTTGACCGGCGTGTCGTCGATGCGAGTGATGAGGTCACCCGGCTTGAGCCCGGCGCGGAACGCCGGGGAGCCTTCGATCGGCGAAACCACCTTCACCAAGCCGTCTTCCATGCCCATTTCGATGCCGATGCCGACGAACCTGCCGCCGGTGGCTTCGCGAAATTCCTTGAACGACTTCTTGTCGAAATACTGCGAGTGCGGGTCGAGCCCGGCCACCATGCCGGCAATGGCGTCCTCGATCAGTTTTTTGTCGTCGACCGGCTCGACGTATTCGGCCTTGATGCGATCGAACACGGCGGCGAGTTGCTGCACTTCTTCCAGCGGCAACGGCGCCACCGAGCTTCGTGCCACGGCCTGGAGCTGCATGGTGGTGAGCGCGCCAGCCACCAAACCCACGGCCACCAGGCCCGCCACCTTGATTTTCGAACCCATCTTTGAGTAGCCTTTCGGGCCGCGCCCGGATGTAGCACACACGCCGATCCCAGTATAGGACCGGCCTGCCGATTGGATGGGTGGACCCGCGGAAAGTTGCAGGGCCCGCTTCGTGAATTTCGTCGGCTCGTCGCAAGCCCTTGGGTGGTGCCGGCTGGCGAGAGCGGTGGCCAGCCCGTGAGCGGCACAATCTTCCACTACCGCCTGCTGCGCCAGCGTTATTTTTCGTTCCTAGCCGAGCTGATCGTGAATCAAGACACGCCAGACACTCCCCCCGACGGCACGAGTTGGAGCCGCGCGCGCAGGCCGTTGCGTCCTGAAGACCAGGCGCTGAATGGACCCGCGCGCCGCTGGTTGCGGGACCTGCCACCGCGGCGGCGGCCGCTGCGGCTGGCCTCCCGGCACCCACGCATCGTCAACCGCATTGCCTGGTGCTGGGCCGACCCGTTGCTGAGCGCTCAGGTGCTGGAAGACCTGCTGGTAGACCGGCGCGGCGGGCGCAGCGGTTTCGGTGCCGGCATCCTGCAAGAGTTGCGGCGACTGCAGCGCTTCCGTGCGGAACGCACCCGCTCGGTAGCACCGTCGCGGTAACCGGCTCGCGCGGCGCGCGCGGGCAGCGTTCGCGCTCGTTTACCCAAATCGACCCCCCTACATTTGTCTCAATCGTAGAAAGTTAGGGCTGGCGCTATCCGTTGGCAGGTCCGGCGCTTGTCGGCGCCAGACAGCCTCACCCGCTTGATCGTGGATATCATCGTCTCGAACAAGGAGACGCTATGAAATCCTCTTTCTGGTTGGCACTCGGTTTGGGCGCATTTCTGTCTTTTTCCGCGGCGGCACAGGAAGTCACGTTGACGCGGCTCGATTGCGGTAACGGCACGAACGACCCCAGGCGTTTCAGCGATACCTTTGCTTATACCGAAACCACGAAGCCGTTCACCTTCAGCTGCTACGTCATTCGACACGGTTCGGATGTCATGGTCTGGGACACGGGTTACCTGCCGGGTTCGGTTCCCAGTGCGACCAACCCGCCACTGGCCGATCTGCTCAAGCAGGTGAACGTCAATCCAGACGATGTGAAGTACGTTGGCATCAGCCACTTCCACGCCGATCACACGGGTCAGTTGGAGTCGCTACGCAATGCCACCCTGCTGATAGGCAAGGCCGATTGGGATGGGCTCAACGCCAGTCCGCCAATGGGCGGCGCGAACGTGAAGGGCTTCGCCGAGTGGATCGCAGAGAAGCGCAAGGTCGAGCCGCTGAGCGCGGACAAGGACGTGTTCGGGGACGGCACGGTGATGATGCTGCGCGCGCCAGGCCATACACCGGGCCACAGCATCCTGCTCGTGCGCCTGAAAGAGATGGGGCCGGTGATTCTGAGCGGCGACGCCGTGCATTTCCATGAAAACTACGAGCACGACGGCGTGCCGGGATTCAACTACGACCGCGCACAGACTCTGGCGTCGATCGAGCGCGTCAAACAGATCCAGAAAAACTTGAAGGCGACGCTGATCATCCAGCACGATCCGCGCGACATCGGCAAACTGCCGCCGTTCCCGGCTGCGGCCAAGTAAATCGCCCACGGCAAAATCGAACGGTGTCGACTGCGATCAAGTTGAACGCCAAGAAGGGTCATCAGATTGAACGGCTGGCCCCTATGATCCGCTTCACTTTGTAGCGTTGGGAGATTCGCATGAGCGTAGGCCTGATTGTGATGATCGTGCTGGTTCTGGTCCTTCTGGGTGTGCTGCCCACTTGGGGACACAGCCGAAGCTGGGGTTACGGGCCCAGCGGCATCGTGGGTTTGATCGTGGTGGTGCTGGTGGTGCTGCTGCTGATGGGCCGGCTGTAGTCCGCACAACGCGAATCGCTTCAGCGGCCGAGCCGCGTTACTACTACCGCCGCTAGGCGCGCGAAGTGGCGCGGAATTTCGGCTTCGTCGACCGCGCCGTAGCCTGGACATTGCGCATGCGGCGGATGTGGCTGGCGTAGTGGCTTTTGCTGATGAAGCGCGCCAGCACCGTCTGTTGCGGCGTCGACCCTTCGCGGTACGGCTCACTGAGCGCTCGGCCGAAGGCGTCGACCAGACCCTCCGGCAGCACCACGTAGGCCAGGCGCAACGCCGGAAACAAGGTTTTGGAGAAAGTGCCCAGGTGATCACCCGGCCTTGCGTGTCCAACCCCTTCAGCGCCGGCAACGGGCGTGAGGCATAGCGGGATTCGCTGTCGTAGCCGTCCTCCATCACCCACACCCCGCGCAGCGCGGCCTGCTCCAGCAACTGATGCCGCCAGGCTGCGCTCATCAACACGCCTGTTGGGTACTGGTGCGCAGGTGAGACGAACAATGCCCGCGGGGCCTCACGCGACTGCGCGGCCGTGGGTGCGATGTTTTCGGCGTCGAGCCGGATCGGCACCGACTTGAGCCCGCGTGCGCCGAACACGCTGCGGGTTCCCCAATAGCCCGGGTCTTCGATCCAGATGCGGTCGCCGGGGTCGGCCAGCAACTGGCCAACCAGGTGCAGTGATTGCTGTGTGCCGCTGGTGACCACCACCTGCTCCGGCGTGCAATGCAGCCCGCGGGTGCTGCGCAGGTGTTCGGCAATGGCATAGCGCAGCCCGGCGTCACCGCCGCTGCTGGCGTAGCGCAATTGCGGTGGCGCCACGCTGCGCCACAGCCGGGCCGGCAGCCGGCTCCAAACGGCTGACGGGAACACGCGCACTTCGGGCACGCCCGGCGTGAAGGCGCCCCACTGCAGCAAACCGGCCGCGGCGCGTTCGACGATTTGGGCACCACGTTGCGACGGCAGCGCGCGCCGCGTTGGCACCGCTGCATCGCCAGACCGTTGCATGGTGGCCGTCTGGCTCACGAAAGTGCCGCGACCCACCCCCGCCCCTGTATAGCCTTCGAGTGCCAGCTGCTCGTAGAAATGGACCACCGTGTTGCGCGCGATCCAGAGCGCCGCCGCCAGCGAACGGCTCGGCGGCAGTCGGATAGTGGCCGGCAGCGCGCCGCGGCGAATGGCTTCCTGCAGCGTGCGTTGCAGGCTGCGGTGGTCGTGTTCGCCGGGGCGCCGCCTGAAACTTCGCCGCAATAGCGCCAGTGAATCGACCGCATCAGCCGCCGCGGAGCTGGTGCCATTGGTTCTGAGGATTTATCCAAATGGGCTCTTTCAGCGGGTCCAAATGATCCCTATGCTGAGGCCACTGGCAAGTCTGGGCAGTCGACTCGTCACTGTCACCTCACTGTCACCTCACTGTTGCCTCACCAAAGCCCGCTGCGGCCAGGCCGCGGTTGCCCCAACCACCCCAGGAGCCACGATGCAGACCCCCACCCGCAAGCCCACGTCGAAGGCGGAAACCAAGCACGCGCCCCAGAGCCATGCCAAGACCGCTGTGAAGCCACCGTCGGTCAAGCCGGGCAGCACGAGAAACCAGGACATCGATGCGCGCCGCATCAAAGCCACACCCCGCGGCGTTGGCGTCGGCTTTCCGGGTATTTATGCCGCTACCGCACTCAACGCCGAGATCTGGGACGTGCAGGGACGCCGCTTCATCGACTTCGGCGCGGGCATCGCGGTGCTCAACACCGGCCATCGCCACCCGCGCGTGACGGCTGCGGTGCAGGAACAGTTGCAGCACTTCAGCCACACTTGCTACCAGGTCGTGCCTTATGAAAGCGTGGTCTCACTCGCCGAGCGGCTGAACGCGCGCACGCCGGGCACTCATGCCAAGAAGACCGCGTTTTTTACAACGGGCGTCGAAGCGGTCGAGAACGCGGTGAAGATCGCGCGCTGCGCCACCGGCCGGCCCGGTGTGATCGCGCTGTCAGGCGCGTTCCATGGGCGCACCTACATGGGCATGGCACTGACCGGCAAGGTGGTGCCGTACAAGACCGGCTTCGGCCCGTTTCCGGCGAGCGTGTATCACATCCCGGCGCCGATGGCGCTGCACGGTGTCTCCACCGCCGACTCGCTGCTGGCGATCGAACGCCTCTTCAAGGCCGACATCGAACCGACCCAAGTCGCGGCGATTCTGGTCGAGCCGGTGCAGGGCGAAGGCGGCTTCTATGTGATGCCGAAAGACTTCATGCAGGCCCTGCGCAAGCTGTGCGACGAGCATGGCATCGTGCTGATCGTCGACGAAGTGCAGACCGGTTTCGGCCGCACTGGCAAGCTCTTTGCCAGCGACCACTACGGCGTCGTGCCCGACCTGATGACGATGGCCAAGAGCCTGGCCGGCGGCCTGCCGCTTTCGGCCGTTACCGGTAAGGCCGAACTGATGGACGCACCGGCCCCCGGCGGCCTGGGCGGCACCTATGCCGGCAATGCGCTGGCAGTTGCGGCCGCCCATGCGGTGCTGGACGCGATCGACGACGAAGGTCTGTGCGCGCGTGCCGAGCAACTCGGCCAGCGCCTGAAGACCAAGTTGGACGGGCTGAAGAGCACGGTGCCGGCCATTGCCGAAGTGCGTGGGCTGGGTTCGATGGCGGCGGTGGAGTTCGCCAAAGCCGACGGCAGCCCCGACCCCGAATTCACCAAGCACGTGCAGCAAACGGCGCACGACAACGGCCTGCTGCTGCTGACCTGCGGTGTTTACGCCAACGTGATCCGGTTCCTCTATCCGCTGACGATTCAGGACGACGTGTTCGAGGAAGGGCTCGCGATCCTCGCGAACGCCATGAAGGCGTGGACGAAGGAATCCACAGCCGCGCGAAAGGGCCACTGAGATGACAAACGCCAATCCCCTGAAACTGAAAGACGCCAAGCTGTTCCGCCAGCAATGTTTCGTTGCCGGTGAATGGGTCGACGCCGACAACGGCAAGACCGTAGCCGTGACGAATCCGGCCACCGGCGAGACCATCGGCACCGTGCCGGTCTGCGGCACCGCTGAAACCCTGCGCGCCATCGAAGCCGCCGACAAGGCGCAGCAGCAATGGCGCGACGTGCCGGCCAAGGAACGCGGTGCCGTGCTGCGCAAGTTGAATGACCTGATGCTCGCCAACGTCGACGACCTGGCGCTGTTGATGACCAGCGAACAAGGCAAGCCGCTGGCCGAAGCCAAGGGCGAAATCGCCTATGCCGCTTCGTTCATCGAATGGTTCGCCGAAGAGGCACGCCGCACCTACGGCGACATCATCCCGACACCGGCCAGTGACCGGCGCTTGATGGCGATCCGCCAACCGGTGGGGACCACCGCGGCCATCACCCCGTGGAACTTCCCGACGGCGATGCTCACGCGCAAGGCCGGCCCGGCGCTGGCCGCGGGTTGCTCGATGGTGGTCAAGCCTGCCACGCAAACGCCGTTCTCTGCGCTGGCCTTTGCCGAACTCGCGGATCGCGCGGGGGTGCCGAAGGGCCTGCTGAGTGTGCTGAGTGGCTCGGCCAAAGAGATTGGCGGCGAGATGACGCGCAACCCGCTGGTCAAGAAGCTGAGCTTTACTGGTTCGACCGAAGTCGGCCGCTTGCTGATGAAGCAGAGCGCCGACACCATCAAGAAGCTCTCGCTCGAACTTGGCGGCAATGCGCCGTTCATCGTCTTCGACGATGCCGATCTGGACGCCGCGGTCGAAGGCGTGATGATCAGCAAGTACCGCAACACCGGTCAGACCTGCGTCTGCGCCAACCGCATCTATGTGCAGCGGCCGGTGCTGAAATCTTTCACCGACAAGCTGGTGGCCAAGGTGAAAGCGATGAAGGTCGGCCCGGGCACCGAAGCCGGCGTGGTCGCCGGACCGCTGATCGACAAGCACGCCCTCGCCAAAGTCGAAGAGCACATCGCCGACGCGCGCAAGAAGGGCGCCGAAGTGCTGGTCGGCGGCAAGCCCCACGCGCTCGGCGGCCTGTTCTTTCAGCCGACGGTGCTCAGCGGCGCCACGGCCGACATGCTGGTGGCGCGTGAAGAAACTTTCGGCCCGCTGGCACCCCTGTTCGCATTCGACACCGACGACGAAGCCATCGCGCAGGCCAACGACACCGAGTTCGGCCTGGCGGCGTACTTCTACGCCCGCGACATCGGCCGCGTGATGCGCGTGGCCGAGCGGCTCGAATCGGGCATGGTCGGCATCAACACCGGCTTGATCTCGACCGCCGAAGCGCCGTTCGGGGGCGTCAAGCAGTCGGGGCTCGGGCGTGAGGGCTCGAAGTACGGTTTGGATGAGTACATGGAGATCAAGTACTTGTGCTTCGGGGGCATACCGATGTGAGCGAGCTGCTTGCACGGCGTTGCCGGCTCTGGCGCCGTCGGAGGCAGTTTGCGTTTTGCAGGTTGGAACGCGACGTGGCTGGCGGCAACGAGTTCTGCGTTTTCGACATGCCCGAGGTCGGCCGCGAAGGCGTCTCGATCTGCTGAGACGGTTGGGTTCCCGAAACCGCGCGCCAAGTGGCCGCGATGCGGCCGCAATCCGGCGCGCTGCCCGCTGGACTTCGCGGGCAAATGCACCACCGAAGTTGCCCGTAGCTGCGCTGTCACCACTCGCCCGCATCGGGGACAGTTGCAGTGTTTGCGACGGGTCAGGACGACGGCGTTGGCTCGCCAGCGCCACCCGGCGCTGAAAGTGGTGCTGGCATCGGGCTGGGCCGACACGAAGCTGCCGGCTTCGGCGTGCCCGCTGCAGGTCACGCCTTCTTGCTCAAGCCCTATTCACTGGCCGATCTGACGC
>JALYUN010000271.1 GCA_030853725.1 Pseudomonadota bacterium
GAGCAGAGCTGGTCGCTGACCCCTGACGACGCAGCGCCGATCGCACCCGGGCGCTACACCTTGGCGGTGGTCTACAGCGGCAGCGTCAACGCGACTGGCGAAGGCCTGTTCCATGCCGACTACACGCTCGAAGGCAACGCAGCGCGGACTTTGGCGACGCAGTTCGAGGCCATCGACGCCCGCAGCGTGTTCCCCTGCTTCGACGAGCCTGCGTTCCGCGCCGTGTTCGAACTTTCGGTGCAGGCGCCGGAAGGCCTGCAGGTGTTCTCGAACATGCCCGAGCGCGCTGGCGCACCGCAGCCCGAAGGCAGCACCGTGCTGCACCGCTTCGAGCCCACACCGCCGATGCCGAGCTATCTGCTGGCGTTGACGGTGGGCCACTTCGACATCGTCACCGGCCGCGCCGCAGGCGTGCCGCTGCGCATCCTGACCGCACCGGGCAAGGCACGGCAGGCCGCCTATGCGATGCAAGTCACCGAACAGGTGCTGCCGTACTACACCGACTATTTCGGCGTGCCCTTCGCGCTGCCGAAGCTGGATCAGCAGGCGGTGCCGTCGACGCGCCTCGGGGCGATGGAGGACTGGGGTCTGATCTCCTACGAGGAGTCCGCCATCCTCTTCGACGCCGCACGCAGCAGCCCGCGCACCGAACGCACCGTCTATTCCGTGATGGCGCACGAGATCTCGCACCAATGGTTCGGCGACCTGGTCACGGCCGCGTCGTGGGAAGAGATCTGGCTCAACGAAGCCTTCGCAACCTGGATGGAGGACAAGGCCACCGCGCATTTCAACCCGCACTGGCATCTGGAGCTGGACCGCCGCCTGCCGATCGATAACACCATGAAGCGCGACGCCGGGGTCTCGACGCGGCCGATCCGCTCCGGCCCGGTGCGCGAAACCGCGGTCTTCGATGTCTTCGACGGCATCACCTACGTCAAGGGCGGGGCGGTGCTGGACATGCTGGAAACCTGGCTCGGCCCCGAGGTGTTCCGCAAGGGGCTGCAGTCGTACATGGCCGAGCGCCGCTTTTCCAACGCCACCGCCGGCGACCTGTGGTTTCACATCGGCCAGGCCGGTGGGCGCGACGTGGCGGCCGTGGCCGCAAGCTGGACCGACCAGCCCGGATTTCCGCTGGTGAACGTGGCCAGCCGCTGCGAAGGCGGCCGCACGGTGGTCGAGCTGACCCAACGGCGCTTCGGCGACCGCGCGTCCACTGCGCTGTGGCAGGTGCCGGTGCGGGTCGAGCGCGGCCGGCAGACCCGCGTGCTCCTGCTGGACCAGCGTGAAGGGCAGCTCGAATGGCCGGGCTGCAGTCGGGCTCCACTGGTGGTCAATGCCAACGGCATCGGCTTCTACCGGGTGCGATATGAATCCGACGGCCTGCAGGCGCTGCAACGCGGCTTCGGGCAGCTTCCGGCTGCCGACCAGGTCACGCTGCTCGCCGATGCTTTCGCGTTGGCGCAATTCGGCGAGCAACCGATGGCCGACTGGTTCAAGCTCGCGCGCCAGGTGCCGCAGGTCGTGGGCGCGGCACGACCCACGTTGTTCGATCAACTGGCTTCGCAGTTCACTTTTCTGGGCTATGCGCTGGCCGGTACCGATGCCGAGCCCCTTCTGCACCGCCAGGCGCGCGCGCTGTTCGGCCCGGAATTGAAGCGCCTGGGCTGGACCGATCGGCGTGGCGATTCGCCGCAGACCCGCAAGCTGCGCGGGCGGCTGATCATGCAGATGGCGCGCCACGACGATGCCGCTGCGGTGGCGCGCGTGGTGCGGCTGTTCGAGCGGGCCGAAGCCGGTGGTGCGCCGCTGCCGCCGTCGATCCGCGCGGCGGTGATCGAAGCGGTGGGCATGCATGCGAACGTCGCGCAGTTCGAGCGCCTGATGGCCCATCTGCACGGTGCTGCTGGCGAAGAAGACCGCTGGCTTTACGCCAGCGCGCTGGCCAGTGGGCGCGACCGCGAACGGGCGCAGCGCTTGCTGGCCGCCACGCTCGAAGGCGTCACCACGCCGAACATTGCGGCCCGCCTGCCCGGCATGGTGGCCGGACAGTCGCCTTTCGCGACGCTGGCCTACGATTTCACGCTCGCCAACTGGGACGCGCTGGCGGCGCTGGCCAGTAGCAACTTCGGCACCCGCAACTGGCTGCTGCCCAATACGGCGCTATACGGCAACGACCGCGCGGGGATTGCACCGATGCGTGCAGCGCAGACCGACAAAGCCGGCCCCGACGGCGACATGCCGGCCGCGCAGGCCACCGCCAACATTTCGCTGCTGGCCGACGTGCGCGACCGCGAGATCGCGCCGCTGGTGGCGCTGTGGTCAACGGCTGCGACTGGCCGCGCCAAGCGGCCTTGAAGATGGCGTACAAACCGGGTTCGATCCGCGCAGCGACGACCCACCATGCAAACTGAAGACCTCCGCTACCAAAGTGGTTTCGGCAACGAATACGCCAGTGAAGCCGTCTCCGGCGCCTTGCCCCAAGGTCGCAACAGCCCGCAGCGGGCGCCGCATGCGCTGTATACCGAGTTGATCTCGGGCACTGCCTTCACGGCGCCGCGGCGCGACAACCGCCGTACCTGGATGTACCGGCGCCAGCCTTCGGTGGTGTCGGGCCGTTATGGGCCTTACGAACAAAACAGTTGGCAGACCGGACCCGATCCGGCCGTGGTGCTGGCCCCGCAGCCACTGCGCTGGAACCCGCTGCCGCTGGCGCTCGGCCAGGGGCGCGATTTCGTCGACGGCCTGCACACGCTGTGCGCCAACGGCGACGCCGACGCCCAGGTCGGCATCACGGTGCTGATGTACCTGGCCGACCAGTCGATGACCGAGCGTGCCTTCGTCGACACCGACGGCGAACTGCTGGTGGTGCCGCAGCAGGGCCGGCTGCGCATCACCACCGAACTCGGCGTGCTGGATGTGAAACCGGGAGAGATCGCGCTGCTGCCGCGCGGCCTGCTGTTCAAGGTGGCACTGCCTGACGGGGCTTCGCGCGGCTATGTCTGCGAGAACCACGGCGCGCAGTTCCGCCTGCCGGAGCTGGGCCCGATCGGCTCGAATGGATTGGCGAATGCTCGAGACTTCAAAGCCCCGGTGGCGGCTTACGAAGAGGGCGACGCCGCCTATGAGGTCGTCAAGAAATTCGGCGGTCGCTTCTGGCGTGCGCCGATGAAGCAGTCACCCTTCAACGTGGTGGCCTGGCACGGCAATCTGGCACCACTGAAGTACGACACCGCCGACTTCATGACGATCGGCTCGATCAGCTTCGACCACCCCGACCCTTCGATCTTCACCGTGCTGACCTCGCCCAGCGACACGCCCGGCACCGCCAACTGCGACTTCGTGATCTTCCCGCCGCGCTGGTTGGTGATGGAAGACACCTTCAGGCCACCCTGGTACCACCGCAACCTGATGAGCGAATTCATGGGTTTGGTCTACGGCGAATACGACGCCAAGCCCGGCGGCTTCAAGCCCGGTGGCGCCAGCCTGCACAACGCCATGGTGCCGCACGGGCCCGATGAAGCAGCCTTCGACAAGGGAAGCGGCGCCACCCTGGCACCGCAGAAGCTCGATCACACGCTGGCGATCATGTTCGAGAGCCGGTACCGGCTGATACCCAGCGCCTTTGCCATGCAGTGCCCGGAACTCGACACCGATTACGCCGACTGCTGGGCCGGCCTGAAGGACCGATTTCAACCATGAACGCACTCAACCAAACGCACGACCCGGCGCTGCGAAGCTGGGTCGAATCGGCCAACCGGCCGGGCTGCGACTTCCCGGTTCAGAACCTGCCGTTCGGCCGCTTCCGGCCGGCCGGCGGTAGCGCGCCCTGGCGCATCGGCGTGGCCATCGGCGACCAGGTACTCGACCTGCGTGCCGCGGGGCCGATCCACGACGATGACCTCAACACGCTGATGAGCAAAGCGCCTGCAGAGCGCCGCGCGCTGCGGGCCGCGATCTCGGCCGGCCTGGCCCACGGCAGTGGGCACCAGAGCGCGTGGAAATCGGCCTTGCTGCCGCAGTCGGGCGTGGAGATGGCCGTGCCG
>JALYUN010000287.1 GCA_030853725.1 Pseudomonadota bacterium
ACCAGTAGCTGACTTCATGGTCGGTAACGCCGCCGGTCGGGCTCAATGCCAGGTTGGGGTTCTGGACCGATGGTGCGCCGTCTCGCCACACGAGAGCCGTGGCGCCCATGACGCCGCCGGTAGAACCCGCACGTCGCAATTCGCGCCCGATGATGTCTGCAGTGGCACGCAGGTCCTGCTGCATTTGAGTCTCGAGCAACAGGCGCCGGTTGTCGGCCAGTTGCACGGAGACGAGCGTCGCCGCCGCAGCGACCACGAACAGGCCGATCGTGATCCCGACCATCAGTTCGACCAGCGACAGCCCGCGCTGCAGCAAGCGAGACCGGGACATCGGCTGGCGCTTCAGCATGCCGGCACCTGCATGCGCTCGGGATGCGGGGCGCAAACCTTCGGCCGTCCCGTCTGGAGCACGACAGTGTTAAGGCGGCGTTCGTCGTCGATGCGCGAAGTCAGCGTGACGGACACCAAGGGCAACGAGTCCAGGTCAGACACGCTTGTCACCAATCCGCCAGTAACCGGATCGAACCCGTAACCGGGGCTCTGGTCAGCAGGCCATTCCAGAATGACCTTCTCCGACCGCGGTAGGGTCACGGTCTTGATCTCTTTCGTCTCGGGCGTGGTGCAGGCATTGCCTGCGCCTCGCGTGCAGTCGCACTGGGTGAACGAAGGGTCGCTGGCCACGAACAAGGTGTAGCAAGTTTCGGCTTCGTTCTGCTCCAGCATGACGCGCGATTGCAGACCGCTGGCCAACGCTTCACTGCGGGCGTACTGCTGGTCGGTGACGAGTTGCGTGTTGACCCCGCGCAGACGCTGCATCAGGATCATGTTTTGAAAAGACGGCGCCGCCAGGAGCACCAGCAGCGCCGCGATCGAAACCGTGATCATCAGCTCCACCAACGTGAAGCCGCGATCGGGCATCGAGCCAGCAGCGCGTTTCATCGGACCCAGCACAGCCGGCCCATGGTCTCGTCGAGCGTGCCACCGGCGGGCGCCGACTCGTAGTGGATGTTGCCTCCAACGACCTTCACACCCAATAGTGCGCAGTTGCCGTCTTCGACCTGCGAGCTGCCGCTGATCGGCGTTGCACTCACGCTGTAGGTGGTGGCGGTGGGCGCACCCTCCAAAGCCAGCGTGTAGCGGCCGTCAGCGGTTGTGGCAGGCAGCGACAAACCCGGCGGTGCACTGGCTGCACCATTCGTCAGATTGCCGGCATAGGTGGGGTTGTTGGCGCGGAAGCGTTCTTGCGCCAGTTGCACGGCGCCGAGCTTGTTGAACGCCTCGGAGCGCCGGCTCTTGCGGATCGAGCCCAACAGCGAAGGCAGCGCCAGGCTCAACAGCACGCCGACCACGACCACCGCAACCATCAACTCGATCAAAGTGAAGCCGCGGGCGCGGCGGCGGTTGGGGCGGGCGATAGGAGGGGAGCGGTGCACGGTCGGAATTATCGGCAGCCCACGGGGATGGGGGAACCGCCGCTCATCGGCCGAGGCCCGCCGTTCGTCGGCCCCGCGTCCGAAAGACCGGGTCGATTCGGTCGAGCGCTTCAGCACGCCTTGTATCCGGGCACGCCGTTGGGGGTGCAGCTGCGCACCCGGCCGAGGATGTTGACCACCAGGTGCAGCGTCTGCCCGGCTGGGGCCGACAGCCGCAGCGTCGCCGTCGGCGTCACGGTGCCTCGGGTCGGGTCGAAGCCGAATGTGCCCGACGCGGTCCGGATCGAGAGCCGGTCTTCGGCTGCGAACGAGACTTCGCGCAGCGCTTCGGCGCTGCCGCTGCACTGCGCCGGTACGCCCGGCGCGCCGCAGACGCAGGCGTTGGGGGCGCCGGTGTGGATCACGTAGCAGCCGGCACCGGAGCCGTTGCGGAAAGTGAAGCGCACGGTTTCGTTTCGCGCCACCGCCAGGCTGCGGGCGAACTGCAGTTCGGTCTCGATCTGCGCCGCCGCGCCTTCCAGCCGCTTCACGTCGCGCAGCGCCGTGAAGCTCGGTGCCACCGTGCCCACGGTCACGGCCATTACCGCCAGCACCGTCATCGACTCGATCAGCGAGAAGCCGCGGTGGCGGCGGATCGGGTGGGTGCGGGTTTTCATGTGCGGCTCCTGCTGCTGGGGGATGCCCGCACTTTAGGAAGCCAGCGCCCGCCGCGCGTCCCCTGCCGGTGGGTTTGACGGGGGAGAAGGCAGGGGGCTTGAAGGGGGCACCCTTCGGCCTCCCCCATGATCCCCCGGATGGGGGTTCAGATGTCGCGGATCAACTGCCGGAACGCGTCCACGTCCTCGAATTCGCGGTACACCGAAGCGAAGCGCACATACGCCACCTTGTCGATGCGCTTGAGTTCACGCATCACCAGTTCACCCAGCCGGGTGCTGGGCAGTTCGCGCGCGCCGCTGGCCAACAGTTTTTCCTGCATGCGTTCCAGCGCCGCGTCGACCTGCTCGACGCTGACCGGCCGCTTGCGCAGCGCCAGCATCATGCTGGCGCGCAGTTTCGACGGGTCGAACTCGACCCGGGCGCCGTCTTTCTTGACGACCGCCGGCATCGCGATCTCGCTGCGTTCGTAAGTGGTGAAGCGTTTCTCGCAGTGCAGGCAGCGGCGCCGCCTGCGGATCACGTCACCCTCGTCGGACTCGCGCGTTTCGACGACCTGCGTCTCTTCGTGGGCGCAGAACGGGCAGCGCATGAAGAACCTCTATGTCCGAAAGGAACTAAAAGGCGACGCGCTGACGAATCTGCGGTTCACCGGTAGACGGGGAAGTCGCGGGTCAACGCGGCCACTTTCGCGCGCACCTCGGCGATGTTCGCCGTGTCGTGCGGCCGGTCCAGCACGTCGGCGATCAGGTGCGCGGTCTGGCGGGCCTGCTCGACGCCGAAGCCGCGCGTCGTCAGCGCCGGGGTGCCGAGCCGGATGCCGCTCGTCACCATCGGCTTCTGCGGGTCGTTCGGAATGCCGTTCTTGTTGCAGGTCATGTGGGCGTCACCCAGGATCGCTTCGGCTTCCTTGCCGGTCAGGTTTTTGGGCCGCAGGTCGACCAGCATCACATGGCTTTCGGTGCGGCCGCTGACGATGCGCAGGCCGCGCTCGATCAGGGTTTCGGCCAGCACACGGGCGTTGTCCAGCACCTGTTGTTGATAAGTCTTGAAAGCCGGTGCCAACGCTTCCTTGAAGGACACCGCCTTGCCGGCGATCACGTGCATCAAGGGCCCGCCCTGGATGCCCGGGAAGATGGCGCTGTTGATCTTCTTCGCGATCGCTTCGTCGTTCGTCAGCACCAGGCCACCGCGCGGACCGCGCAGGCTTTTGTGGGTGGTGCTGGTGACGACGTCGGCATGGGGCAGCGGGTTTGGGTAGAGGCCCGCGGCGATCAAGCCCGCGTAGTGCGCCATGTCGACCATCAGGATCGCGCCGATGGCCTTGGCGACCTTGGCGAAGCGCTCGAAGTCGATTCGCAGGCTGTAGGCCGATGCGCCGGCGATGATCAGCTTCGGACGGTGCTCGTGGGCCAACTTCTCCATCACGTCGTAGTCGATCGCTTCATCAGCGTCCAGGCCGTAGCTCACCACCTTGAACCACTTGCCGCTCATGTTCAGCGCCATGCCGTGCGTCAGGTGGCCGCCTTCGGCCAGGCTCATGCCCATGATGGTGTCGCCGGGCTGCAGCAGACCGAAGAACACCGCCTGGTTGGCCTGCGAACCGGAATTGGCCTGTACGTTGGCAAAGCCGGCGCCGAACAGTTCCTTGGCGCGGTCGATCGCCAGTTGTTCGACCACGTCGACGTTTTCGCAGCCGCCGTAATAGCGCCGACCGGGATAGCCTTCGGCGTACTTGTTGGTGAGCTGCGAGCCTTGCGCGGCCATTACCGCAGGCGAGGTGTAGTTCTCGCTTGCGATCAACTCGATATGAGCTTCCTGGCGGGCGTTCTCGGCCTGGATCGCAGCCCAAATTTCGGGATCGATCTTGGCGATGGTGGATTGGGCGCGGTCGAACATGGCGGTCCTGCAGCTGGAGGTGCGCCAGTGTAGGCGCCCGGACCGGCGCTGCAGGACTGGCGGAACAGGCCTAGCGGAGCAGTGCCACGGCCTTGTCGGGCTCGGCTGGCTTGGCATCTTCTGCCGGAATCACCGGCAGAGTCGCTTCCAGCTCCTTCACCGTGATGACCGGCGGCGGTACGTTGGTGGCGTTGATCGGCACCGCGCGGCCCTTGGCGACATCCTGCATGTGATTCTGTTCAGCGATCACGCGCCCGGCGTAGCCGCCGTCATCGTTCAACAGCGCCGCACCCACGTAGTAGCGCAGCCCTTCCTGGACGCCGCCAGCGCGGGCGATGCAATCCTTCAGCACCTGCACGCCGACGCGCAAGTTGCTGATCGGGTCGAAGGCGGCGTGGTTGCCACCGAAGGCCACGTACTTGTCGTCGTGCACGCGCGTCAAAACCTGCATCAAACCCTGGGCGCCAACCGAGCTCTGGGCAAAGGGGTTGAAGCTGGACTCGACGGCCATGATCGCGAGGATCAGGGTCGGGTCGAGCTGGGCCCGTTTGCCGATGGTGTAGGCCTCGCGCACCAGCGCGCTGATGGGCTCGGGTGCCACGCGGTAGCGGCGCGATATCCAGGTGGCCAGCCGGGCCTGGTCGCGCGGCAGGTTCTTCAAGTCGGCAGCGGTGGCGCGGGCCACCGCGTCGGGCTCGCTCAGCCCCACGAGCACATTGCCCGACGCCAGTTCGCGTTCTTCATGGCGCACCGTCAACCAGTCCAGCGCGACCCCCTCGACTTGCCCGCGCAGATCGGCGCGGCCAATTGCGAGCGCCAGCACGCCCACGGCAGCCAAGCCTACCAACGCCAGGGTGTTGTGGCTGATATCGAGAAGGCCGTTGCCGACATCGCGGACGAAGGTGGCAGCTGAATGCACCACACCGCGCTGCAAACGGCGCAAGGCGGGAACGAACGCGGCGGAAGAGGCAAGGCGGTCACGCATCGTCGGGCTGGGTCCTGTCGGCTGTCCTGCCGAAGCCTGCCCGGATGGGAGAAGCGGGCAGGGCAATAATGAAATGCAGGACTCGGGCCTGCCCGTCGACCAGCGGGTTTCCGCCAAGCCGTTTGCTCCAGCGCATCCGCGCCAGCGCTCGCTTCGGGTAAACCCGTAAAACTAGCGATTTGCAAGATTCTAGGAACCGCTATAGATCGGGTCAAGGATAAAAACCAAAAACTATATAACTCAAAGATGAAATACAGGGATATGCGCGACTTCCTGGATCAGCTGCGGCGGCTCGATGAGCTGCGAAACCTGGCCGATCCGGTCTCGCCTCGACTGGAACTGACGGCAATCGGCAACCGCCTGCTGCGCGCTGGCGGGCCGGCCGTGTTGTGCGAGCAAGTAGAAGGTCACACGATTCCCTGTCTGATCAACTTGTTCGGCACGACCCGGCGGGTGGCACTCGGCATGGGGGCCGACAGCCTGGCCGACTTGCGCAATGTGGGCCGGGTGTTGGCATCGCTGAAAGAACCCGAGCCGCCAAAGGGGCTGAAAGACGCGGGCGAGCTGTTGCGCATGGTCAAGGCCCTCTGGGACATGAAGCCCAGCGTGCTGCGCCGCGCGCCGTGCCAAGGCGTGGTGCTGCAGGGCGACGAAATCGACTTGGCGAGACTGCCGGTGCAGACCTGCTGGCCTGGTGACGCCGGCCCGCTCATTACCTGGGGACTCGTGATCACGCGCGGCCCGCAGGGGGTCGCCACGCCGCGGCGGCGCCAGAATCTGGGCATCTATCGGCAGCAGGTGATCGGCCCCCGTGAGGTCATCATGCGTTGGCTGGCGCACCGCGGCGGGGCGCTTGACTTCCGCGAGTTCGCGCGCGTCAACCCGGGCCGGCCATTTCCTATCGCGGTGGCGCTGGGGGCCGACCCGGCCACGATCCTGGGTGCCGTGACGCCTGTGCCCGACAGCTTGTCGGAGTACCAGTTCGCAGGGCTGCTGCGCGGCAGCCGCACGGAACTGGTCGCCAGCGGAGTCGGCGAGGAAGGCTGGCCGCTGCAGGTGCCGGCCAGTGCCGAGTTCGTGCTGGAGGGCCACATTCCGACGGCGCCGGCAGGGTTCCATGGGGAATCCGCGCACGGCGTCCGCACCAGAGAGCAGGGCGGCTACCTGCATGCGCTGGAGGGTCCCTTCGGCGACCACACCGGCTACTACAACGAACAGGACTGGTTCCCGGTGTT
>JALYUN010000290.1 GCA_030853725.1 Pseudomonadota bacterium
TGAGCGTGTACGCGGCTGCGCTGCAGTGCGAACGCGGCCGGGTCGACCACCTGCACCCCGGCTTGTTCGAGCAGCCCGAAGACGATCTGGCCACGGCACAGCAGCGCGCAGCCGACCACCTGTGGCAGCAGATGCCCGGACCGTGCCGCGTGTTGCAGGTGGGCGTCCGCACGGGCCGGCTGTTGCGCCGCCTGAGCGCCGCCGGTTACTCGGCAACCGGCACGGCCGATGAAGGCGGTTGGGCGGCAGGGGTGGAAGTCGACAGTACGGCACCGCCAGCTCGGATGGCTGGGCCGCTCTCTGACCTGCGCCCGCCTGAACTGCCGTACGAACTGATGGTGCTGCACGACACCGCGCAGACGATGGCGCCGCTCACCCTGTTCGAAGCCGCCGACCGCTTGATGGTGCGCGAAGGCGCGCAGCTGCTGGTGATGGACGAGTTTGCGTTGCGCAGCGACGCAGCCGGCACTGGCGGGCTGCCATCGCTGACGTCCTTCGTTGCGCTGGCCCGGCGTTGCGGCTGGCGGCTGGAGGCCGACCATGATCTGGCAGCCACGGCGGCGCCCACTTTCGATGCGATCGAGGCCCTGATCCAGCGCCATCGGCAGGCCTTGTGCGACGAGCACGGCATGGCCGAAGTCGACCTGCAGCGATTGATCGCGGCTGCGCGCCAAAGCCGTCAGGAGCACGCCGAGGGCCGCTGGACCTACCGCTTGCTGCGGCTGCGTCGCCCGGCAGCACCGGCGCTGCGCCTGGCCGCCGTCGGGGCTGCCCACAGCGACGCGGTGCGGGCGCTGTTCCCGGCCCGCTTCGGCCACGAGTTGAGCCAAGCCGAGTGGAACTGGAAGTACGGTGAAGGCCGCGGCGGCGCCGTCGGCTTGTTCCAGGGCGAGCGGCTGGTGGCGCACTACGGCGGGCTGACGCGGCGCGTGCGCTTGATGGGCGAGCCGGCGCTGGCCTGCCAGGTGGGCGACGTGATGGTGGCGCCCGAGGTCAACGGCGGGCTGGTGCGCAACAGCGCGCTGCACAAGGTCACTGCCACCTTTCTGGAATCGCAGATCGGCCACGGGCTGCCACATGCAGTCGGCTTCGGCTTCCCCAACGCCAGGGCGATGCGGCTGGCGCAGCGGCTGGGTCTCTACACCGCGGTCGACGAGGTGCATTTGCTTTCGTGGAACGCATGCAACGCCGCTGATGAAAGGGCAGTCGACGAAGTGCAGCCGATCGACGCCGCAGCGCTGCGCGAGGAGACCGAAACGTGGTCGCAACTGAATGCGCTGTGGCAGACGATGGCGGCGGCGCATGCGACATCGGCGCTTGCGGTGCGTGACCCGGCGTGGCTACGTTACCGCTACGGCCAGCGGCCGAGAACGCCCTATGTGCTGCAACTGGTGCGTGACCGTGACAACGGCAACGCGCTCGGGCTCGTGGTGCTGCGGGTGTCATCGCAAACGGTCGAGTTGATCGACCTGGTGGGCGACCCGCGCCATTACCCGCGGCTGGTGCGGCAAGCCCGGCGCGCCACGTACGCCCACGGCGGGTCGCGGCTCGACGCCTGGATCACCGCTTCGCACGCACATGAACTGATCGACCCTGCCGACGCACCGGTGGTCCACACCATGGACGTGGCAGTGCCGGCCAATGCCCATACGCCCGGCTTCGATCCGGCACGCCTGAGAGGCCGCTGGTTCTTGATGGGTGGCGACACCGACTTCCGATGAACACCACGCTTCTCCCCGACGAGCCTTCGATCTATCCGTACCACGCCGAACGCGTGCTGCCGGCGCGCAGCGTGCTGGTGTTCGCACCGCACCCTGACGACGAAGTGCTCGGCTGCGGCGGTCTGATCGCGGCTTGGCTCGACGCCGGCGTGCCGGTGCAGGTGGTGATAGTCAGCGACGGCGCGCAGGGCGGCGACGCCCCCGAGCGTGAGCGCGAATCGCAAGCCGCAGCGCAGGCGCTGGCTGCTGGCAGTGCACCCGCATCGCTGCACTTTTGGCAGTTGCCGGACCGCGGTCTGCGGGCCGACGCAACGCTGGTCGAGCGCATGCGCGAGTGCATCGTCGGAATCCACGCCGACTGCGTGCTGGCGCCGTCGCTGTACGAAGTGCATCCCGACCACCGCAGCGTTGCGCTGGCGGCGGCCCAGGCCTTCGCAGCCGTCTTCGATGACGAAAGCACCGCGCAACTGGCGTTCTACGAAGTGGGCCAGCCGTTGCCGGCCAACACCCTGGTCGACATCACTGCGGTGCTCGCACGCAAGCAAGCCGCCATCGGCTGCTTCGGCTCACAGTTGTTGCAGCAGCCTTATGGTGAACAGTTGTTGGCGCTGAACCGTTACCGCTCCTACACGCTGGGGTCGGCGGTGACGCATGCCGAGGCCTACCAGGTCGTGCGCGCTGCGGCGTTGCGCGCCGGGCCTGGCGCGGCGGTGCGGGCCCAGGCCGCGGCGGTCATGTCGCGGCTGGGGTTGCGGTCTTGAGTCGAATGCCGCGCTGGGTGTATTGGGTCAGAGGGCGCGGCATCGGTCAGGGCGCCGAGCGCTTCAAGCTCTTGCGTCGGGTGCCACCGGAGCCTGTGCATTCAATCGTGTAGTCCGGCGTTTGCGAAGCGCCGGGCGGCTGGTAGGCCAGGCCGTTCGGTGGCATGTCTTGAAGCGCGCCGCTGGCTTGCTCGGTGACAGAGCGGCACCGCGTTGCGTTGCTGGTTGCCCAAGACCAGATCGACCCTACGCCGGGCGCCGCGAGCGGCGATTCGATAAATTCGATCACCGGTGGTGCCGATTTCGGCACCACGCTGCGGTTCAGCAGCAACCGGCCTTCGTGTTCCAGAAAGGCGCGCACCTGGGGCAGACCGCGTGCACCGTAGACCGTGAAGTCGCCTTCGTGAAAGCTGTTCCAGACGAAAGTGCCGACCATGGCCACCATCGGGTCGGAAGCCAGGGTCAGATGGCGCTGCAGCAGCGCCAGCGCGGCGGAGTCGGGGTTCTGCGCCGCGGCAGACAGCCGCAAGTCGACCGCGAACTGCGCATCGCCGGTCCAGCCGGCAGCGGCGCGTGGCGCAGACCGGTCGAAGGCCATGAACACGGGCGGCACCAGGGCCAGCCTGCGGAAGCCGCCGTAGTCGTTGTTCAAGCTGGTCACCGCGAGCTTCAGGCTGTCGAACAACGTCTGCAGGCTATAAGTGGCGCCCGTAGCCTGGTCAAGGCTGCAGGCCTCGGCGGCTTTGTAGCAGTCGAAGCCGTACAGGTCGACATTCACCGGCAGCGGCACGTTACCGGGCCGCACCATGGCATGCGCCAGGATGTAGGCGACCGCCACGTCCGGGAACATTCGCCGCAACTGTCGGGTCCAGGCTTCGATGCGGGGCAGCATCTCTTGCATCACGGCGGCCACCGGCCCGTTGCCGGTGCAGTCCGGGGCGGGGCCGCACCAGGCGACCTGGCGGCGCCACATCGTTTCGTCGAACGCCAGCGCCTTCACGGCCCCGCGCGCTGTCTGCATCGCCCGGCGCAAGGTCAGCAGATTGGCGGCGATGGTCGCGGCGGCCAGCGGCCGGCCGTCAGGCGCCTGAAAGACGCTGTCGATGAACAGCAGCCCCTCCATGCCCGGGCCCAGTGCGCCCAGCGCGCCGTCGTTCCGGTGCGGTTGCGCGGGGTTGTGCACCAGCCCGACGATGTTCGTGTGACCGCGCACTTCCTGCACGTTCTCGGCGCTGACGGGTTCGTTCAATCCGTGGATCAGGTGACCGATCCAGTGGATGCCGAAGGTCTGCCAACGCGCCGGACCGAGCTCCGAGGGGCTGGTGATGGCCGCAACGGACTGGGCCAGCACGGAGGTGGCGGCGATGGCCATTCAGGCTAACGCCACGGTGGTTGCTGCCAGCGACAACCGGCGCCGCGATGCTGTTGGTGGCGGCTGGATGCGGCGACTGCCTTCGCAAGCGCGATTCATCGCCATGCGCTCTGATGAACGGCTGCTCGTGATCGCATGACCGGCGGCATGGCGTCAGAGGCTATCCGTTCACTTCGAGGGGATCAAGCTCCGGGGGAAGAACCTGTAAGCCATTCTTATGACGTCGAAGACCCCGGGCTTGAGTCACGCTTGCGAAGCAGGAAGGTGTTGGACAGTTCCAGGTCGCGTCGCCCGACCCAGTTATCTTCCCTGACTTCGAGCACATCGCACCGAGCTTCGTGCGCAAGCTGAAAGACGCGGCGCTGCGGCAGGTAATGCATCTCGATGTGGGTCGCATCCAGGCCGTGCGCCAGATAGGCGTCGAGCTTGAAGCCATAGCCAACCGCGTGAGTCGGAACCTGGAAGTAGGCGACGCAACCCGGGCGCAACCGCGCCAAAAGCCGCTGCAGCACCGCCACCATCACCGGCGGCGGATTGTGTTGGAGCACGATCACGCAGAACACCGCATCCAGATCGGCGGCAGTGCCGATGTCGTCGATGACCGTGATGCGTCGCAACTCCACGTTGGCGACGCCATTGCGCTGCAGATGGGCTTCGGCTTGCTGCAAGTGACTGGGCGAGATATCGAAGGCCTCGACTTTCGCGAAGTCACCCGCCAGGAAGCGAGTGACGCGGCCCAGTCCGCAGCCGTATTCGAGCACTTTCGACAAGCTGGCAGGGTCGACGCCGTTGCGTGCGAGAAATGCCTTGAACAAGGCCAGGTCGCCAGCACCGCTGTCGAAGAATTCGGCCAAGTACGGTTCGAGTTCACCTTGCCTGAATCGCTCGGCAGAAAGAACCGACCAGTGCGGCTCGTCCGTACCGAGACGGGTCCAGACGGCTTCGGTGTGGGCCAGCAGGCGGGCCAGGCCTTCGGCGTCGACTTCGGTTTCGATCTCGATCGGTGGCGTGTCCAACGGCAGCAACAACTCGGCCAACGGCCGGGCTTCTTCGGCGGTCTGCTGGTGAAAAGCTGCTGACTCGAGTAAGGGCTCGGTGGATGTCAGGGCGGTATCGCCAGAAACGTCGCATTCGTCCGATGGAGGCTGGTGTTCGATCATCGTTTGCGTACTGGGTGGGTTGGCATTCAGCCAATCCCGTCGCTAGGATTGGCCGCTGTTGTAAAGGAATTGTGGATGAAGGAAGTTTCGCGCCTTGGCGGTGCGCCGACCGGACGCCGGTATGTGGCGCTAGACGCTTTGCGCGGGCTAGCGGTGTTGTTGGTGGTGTACGACCATCTTTTCGCGGTGGCTGGCGAAACCATGGCCGGAGGTGCTTTCGCGCCAGTCGCTGCAGTTAGGGAATGGCTCGCCGGCCCGCTGGTCATCATCCAGGACTTCGGCTGGTTCGGCGTCTGCCTGTTCTTCCTGATCAGCGGCTTCGTCATCACGCATTCGGCGCGCCGCGAAACGCTGCGGGTGTTCGTGATTCGGCGCGCGTTGCGGATTTTTCCGCCGCTGGCCGCAACCATTGTCCTGTTGGCGATCCTGGAGCCGCGCTTCGGCATCGAGCGCCCTGTCGTCGACTACTTTTACGGTGTCACGCTCTCGGGCTATTTCAGGGTTCCGCAGATCGTGGTGCTGGGGGTCGCCTGGACGTTGGTGATCGAGTTGCTTTACTACGTCCTGATGGCGCTGATGATGCCGCTGCTGCGCAGCGACACCCCCGCGGCCGGCGTCGTCCTGGCGAGTTGGGTGCCGTTGTTCGTGGTGGTCTCGGCGCGCGATCACGGCGCCGTGTTCTTCCTGCTGGCGTCGTCGTTTTCGTATGTGCCCCTGCTGCTGATCGGCAGCGTCGTCTACTTGCACAAGAACACCGACACCCGGTGGTGGATCGTCTGGCCGCTGGCCGCTGCCAATCTGGCGGTGTTCATGATGGGCGTGCACGACATCAACGTCGCGTTCTGGGCGTGGCAGAACTCGTACCTGCCTTCCGTGGTCTATGCGTTCGTGATCTTCCTGATTTGCATCGACCGCAGCGCGCCGCGTGCGCTGACCTTCATCGGCGACATGTCTTATTCGCTGTACCTGCTGCACGGCGTGGTCGGCTTCGCGCTGGTGGCGCTGTTCAAGAACCAAGGGCTCGGAAATGCCTTGCCGTGGCTGGCGACGCTCGGATCGTTGGTGGCGTCCTACGCCATGCTGCGATTCGTCGAGCGACCTTCGATCACGCTCGGCCGCAGGCTCAGCGCAGCGGCTGAAGGTTTGCGGCGGGTGCAGGTTACGGCCCAGCCTCGCAGCGCCGATTGACTCGGCACCGCGAAGCCATCAGACCGGCATCACTTTCTCAAGCCGCGCCTGCATCGCCCGCCCGACCACGGCCGGCGCCAGTTGCGCCGCGCAGTCGTGCCGCGCACGCTGGCCGATGCGCTGCCGCAGTGCCGCATCGCTCGCCACCAGCCGTAGTTTGTCGACTGCATCGTCGTGGCTCGGCTCGGCCCAGCGTTCACCGCGCAAGTACGGCCCGGCGTCGGTTTCCAGCGTCGCCAGGCGGTAGTCCACCGGCAGCGCGTTCTGGTGGCTCATGAAGTCCATGTTGCCCGACCAGCCGGTGGCCACCACCACCTTGGCGCGCGCCATGGCTTCGGCAATCACCAGCCCGAAACCTTCGGCCCGGTGCAACGAGACGAAGCAGTCGACCGAATCCAGCAGCGTGTTCAGCACCGCGCGGTCCATCGGCTCGTCGATCAGCACGATGCCGGAGCAGGCTGCGGCCAGCGCCTTCAGCCGCGCGTGGGCTTCGGGGTCGCGCGCGGCATGGGCGATCTTGACGATCATCTGCACGTCGTCGTTGCGCCCGGCGAAGGCACTGGCGTAGGCCTCGACCGCTGCGTACGGGTTCTTGCGGCCGGCCATGCTCATCATGTCGGCCATCGCCAGGAAGGCGACGCTGCTATGGCGCAAGCCGAAGCGCGCGCGGTCGGGCTTCAGTTCATCGGGTATCTGCACCGAATGCGGAATTACCACCACCGGCACCGGCGACGGCGCGGCAATGGCGCGCTGGCAGAAGGTGGAAGGCACCCAGACTTCGTCGACATGGCCGAAAGCGGCGTGCCAGGGTTCTGGAAAGTTCTCCAGCTCCCAAGCCCAGAAGCCGATGCGATAGGTGCCGGTGAAAGCGGCTTCGCCCAGAAAGGTGCGGGCCACCGGTAACTGGTCGGCATTGATGTGGAACAGGCTGACGCGGTATTGCCGGCCGTCGGTGATCAAGGACTCGTCGACCGTCTCGGCCATGCGCGCGACGTTGCCGGTGCGGAAGTCGATCACCGAATGCGGCACGGTGGTGGTGGCCAGCGCACGCAGTGTGGCGCGCGCCGATTCGCCGACACCGCTTTCGGCTTTGACGTAGCCGATCAGGGTCACACCCGCTGGCAGCGAGGTGCTTGCGGCGGCGGCCGGCGCGGGCGCGGCGCTAGCCGGATAGGCGCGCAACAGCAGCGCCTGGCGCAGCTTCACGCGCAACTGCACCGAAGTCAGCGGGCGCAGCACATGACGCGCCTTCCAGGCCAGGCGGTAGGCGTGTCGATAGAGGTTCGGCGCCTCACGGGCGGGGGAAGCCAAGGCTGCCGTGGCGGTCGGCACCGGCGTCCCCGCCGCGGTCATTGGTGCCACGGCTACAGCGGCTACCGCGGTGCTGATCGGGGCAAGCGGTTTGCCGGCCACCATGGCCACCGCCAGAACGCCGGCAATGCCCGACTCGGGCCCCGCACGTTCGGCGAACCAGCCGCGGTAGGACTCACGCCGGGTGCCCAGCATGTCGGGGAAGGCGGTGCGCAAGTCTTCGCGGTCGTCGTAGAGCTGCAGCGCAATGCGCGTGATCGGCGGCGTCAGGCCGTCTACCGGCGCGGTCAGGAAGTCGATGACCCAGCGCGCGCCCTCGGCGCTGCGCAGGTCGGGCACGTTGGCGTCGGCTGGGTCCAGATGGCGCCGCAGGGCGCGCCGTGCGCTGTCGGGCAGCGGCGTGCCGTCGGCCAGTTTGGCGTAGGCATAAGGCAGCACGGCATAACGCTCCCGCCCGGCCAGCGCCAGGTCTTGCAGGTAACGGCTGTAGAGCTGGCGCACCGCAGGGCTGCAGTCGGCCATCTGGTAGCGGTCCTGGTGCTTGCTGATCGACCCACTCTTCGGGTCGTGGCCCGAGTAGTGGAAGAAGAACAGCGGCTGGCCGTTGACGGTGTAGCGGATTGGGTCGTCGACTTCGACGTGACGGTGCAGCAGGTTCCAGTACGCCACGTTCCAGCCCGGGTGGCGTTCGATGTGCGCGCGATCGAAGAAACCGGGCACCAGGTCCATCCACTTCTGGTCGGTGAAGAGCCCGCGCGGAATGTCGACGACGCAGTCGCGCAGCAGCTTGCGCTGCCACCAGCGCAGTAATGCGTCACTGTCGGCCGATCGGCGCAGCGCCAGGAAGCCGAGGTTGTAGGTGCCGCTTTGCAGAATCTGCAGGTCCGACGGATGGCGGTCGTCGTCCAGCGGTGCCAGCAGGTGCGGTGTCAGCACCACATCGGCGCTGTCCAGTCGGTCCAGCAACGGCTGGCCGCTGCTGTAGAGCTGGATGTCGGGGTCGAAGTAGATGACCTTGTCGAGTCGGCCGCCGTTCCGGGCGTCGCTCTTGCCATCGTTCTTGCCACCGTCGTCGCCGCCTTCGGCAAACAACCAGCGGAACACCGAAGGCTTGATCGCGGTGTTCAACTCCAGGATCGTGTAGTAAACCGCCATGCGGTCGAGTTGGGGCATGCCCAGCGCTTCGACCCCGACCAGTTCAATCCCCGGGTCGGGCGATTCCAGGCCGTCCAGCGTGTCGCAGATCGCCACCACGCGCCGCACGCCCGGCATGTGCTGCGCCACGCTCGCCATCAAGTTGAGTGCGAAATGAAAGTAGTTGCGCGAAACGATCGTGAAGACGGCGCTGCGCTCGGGCGTTCGTTCGGTACTGCGGGTCGGTTCAACCGGGTCCGGGTTCATGTGGCTTCTTCAACGTGCGTTGGAGCGCCTGCAAGGGCCGCTCATGGATCAGTTGCTGCAGTGCTTGCTGCACGTGGGTGAGTTGGTCGCGCAGGCCGGTGATCTCGGCTTCGCGTGCCGCGATGATCTCGGCCAACCCGGCGGTATGGGCCACGGCCTGCGCGTTGTCGTGTTCGCGAGCGGCAACGATGGCCGTGAGCCCGGCGGCATGGGCGTGGGCATCGGCCAGTTCGCGTTCGCGCGCCGCGACGGTGGCTTCCAGCGCTTGGGCATGGGCTGCAGCCGCAGCGGCGTCACCGGTGCGCGCGTCGACGATTTGCTGCAGCTCGGCGCCATGGCTGTGGGCGTCGATCAGCTCACGCTCACGTTCGGCAAGGATCGTGTTCAGCCCACGGCGCAAACGCGCGGCCTCGGCGATCTCGGCCTCGCGAGCGCTGACGATCGTTTTCAAGTTCGATTCGGTCGTGGCGGCCAGCGTCCGTTGCGCACGGTGGTCCGCGGCCTCACGCGTCACCGCCTGCAGCCGGGCCAGCAAGT
>JALYUN010000303.1 GCA_030853725.1 Pseudomonadota bacterium
GCGGATAGCTGCGCAGCAGCTTCAGCGACCCCACCGGATTGGCATGTGACCACTCGAATCGCGCACTGCGCTTTTCCACCGGCAGCGATTCCGGCAACACGAAGTAGCCGTAAGCCAGGTTCGCCAGCGCCAGGCAGCCCGAAACGAAGAACGGCAACCGCAGGTCGATGCCGCCGAGCAAACCGCCCACCACCGGGCCCAGGATGAAGCCGATGCCGAACATCGCACCCAGCAGGCCGAAACGCTTGGCGCGTTCGTCGGCGGGGGTGATGTCGGCCACGTAGGCGTTGGCGACCGCGGCGTTCGACTGCATCGCGCCGCCGATCAACCTCGACAGCACCAGCATCCACATGGCGCTGGCGAGTGCGGTCATGAAGAAGTTCAGCGCCAGCCCGCAGAAGCCCAACAACAAGACGGACCGGCGACCGAAGCGGTCCGACAGAGCACCGAGCACCGGCAAAGCGAAGAAGTTCGCGATGGCGAAGGTGAAGACGATCACGCCGTACCAGTAAGTTTGCTCAGCCGTATTGGCAGCGAACTTGCCCACCAGCGCCGGCAGTACCGGCACGATCACGCCGATCGCCAGCATGTCGATCAGCACCACCAACATGATGAAGCGCATGGCCGCGGCGCGCTGCGGCGGCGCCACCGCGAGGCTGGGCGTGGGGCTCATTCGTGCCGGTAGTTGGGCGCTTCCTTCGTGATCTGCACGTCGTGGACGTGGCTCTCGCGGATGCCGGCGGTGGTGATCTCGACGAACTCGGCCTTGCGCTGCATCTCTTCGATGCTGGCGCAGCCGCAGTAGTGCATGGAAGCGCGCAGGCCGCCGGCCATCTGGAAGACGATCGAAACCACCGAGCCCTTGTAAGGCACCTGGCCTTCGATGCCTTCGGGCACCAGCTTCGCGGTGCTCGGGTTGTTGCCCTGGTCTTCCTGAAAATAGCGGTCGGCACTGCCTTGCTGCATGGCGCCCATGCTGCCCATGCCGCGGTAACTCTTGTAGGTGCGGCCCTGATAGAGGATGGTCTCGCCGGGCGCTTCTTCGGTGCCGGCGAACATGCTGCCCATCATCACGGTGCTGGCGCCGGCCGCTATCGCCTTGGCGATGTCGCCCGAATAGCGGATGCCCCCGTCGGCGATCAGCGGCACGCCACTGCCCTGCAATGCTTTGGCTACGGCGTCGATCGCCATCATCTGCGGAACGCCGACACCGGCGACGATGCGGGTGGTGCAGATCGAACCCGGGCCGATGCCGACCTTGACCGCATCCGCACCGGCTTCGGCCAGCGCCAGTGCGGCTTCGCCGGTGGCGATGTTGCCGCCGATCACGTCGATCTGCGGATAGTTGCGTTTGACCCAGCGCACGCGGTCGATCACGCCGTGGCTGTGGCCGTGCGCAGTGTCCACCACCAGCACGTCGACACCGGCCTTCGCCAGCAACTCGATTCGTTCTTCGGTGCCGTCGCCCACGCCCACCGCCGCGCCCACGCGCAGCTTGCCATGGCGGTCGCGGGCCGCGCTCGGGAAGTCGGTTTGTTTGGTGATGTCTTTGACCGTCATCAGCCCGCGCAGTTCGAAGGCCTCGCTGACCACCAGCACGCGCTCCAGTTTGTGACGGTGCATCAGCGCCTTGCCCTCTTCGAGCGAAGCGCCTTCGTTGACGAAGACCAGTTTGTCGCGCGGGGTCATGATCTCGCGCACTGGCGCGTCGAGCCGGGTTTCGAAACGCAAATCGCGGTTGGTGACGATGCCGACCACGGTCTTGCCGTCCAGCACCGGGAAGCCGCTGATGCCGTGCTGTTTCGACAGCGCCCGGACTTCCCGCACGGTGGTGCTGGGGATCACCGTGATGGGGTCGCGCAGCACGCCGGACTCGTAGCGCTTGACCCGCGCCACTTCGGCCGCCTGCTGCTTCGGTGTCAGGTTCTTGTGAACGATGCCGATACCGCCTTCTTGTGCCATGGCAATCGCCAGGCGGGCTTCGGTGACGGTATCCATCGCGGCAGACACCAGCGGCAGGTTCAGGCTGATGTTGCGGGACAGGCGGGTGGACAAGCTGGTGTCGCGTGGCAACACCTGGGATAAGGCCGGTACCAACAACACATCGTCGAAGGTCAGCGCTTTGCCGAGTAGGCGCATCGTCAATGGCTCCAGGCGCAAAAATGAATTATACGGACGAGCTTCGAGGACCCGCCGGGTGTGACAGAGCTGACAGTCTGTGCGCGCCGGGCCCACTAAACTCTGCGTCCATGCAGCCCCGGAACCATTCTTCACGCCGCCGCGCCGTGGCGCGCATCATGGCCCTTGGCCTGATCCTGGTTGGCTCGATCGGACCGGTGCAGGCGCAGTGGACTTGGCGCGACCAGCATGGCCATATCAACGCCAGCGACCGGCCGCCGCCGCGCGACATTCCTGAAAAAGACATCCTGAGTCGCCCGCAACCCGCACGCAACCCCGCTCCGCCGCCGCCAGCGGCTTCGGCCGGCGCAACCGCTGCGTCGGCACCGGTCGGCGCGCTTGAACGCGCTGTCGAAGCCAAGAAACAGGCGGCGCAGCAGGAACAGGCTGCGAAAGCCAAGGCCGAAGAAGAGCGGCTGACCACCGCCCGTGCAGAAAACTGCCGCCGTGCTCGCAGTCAGCAGACTGCGCTGGAGTCCGGCCAACGGATGGCGCGCATGAATGACAAAGGCGAGCGCGAGATCCTCGACGACAAAGGCCGCGCCGATGAGTTGCGCCAAGCTCGCAGCGTGATCGGCAGCGACTGCCGCTGACTGAGGCCCACCTTGTCGCCGGTTCAGGCTTTGGCGGTGCGCTGCTGCCGGTAGCGTTGCCGGCGCGCTTCCTTGGGGTCTACCTTCAACGGGCGGTAGATTTCGATCCGGTCGGCCGTGCGCAAGCGGGTTTCAGGTGCACACAGTCGGCTCCAGATGCCCACTTCCAATGCTGCTGCGTCCAGGGCATGGCGCTGCAACAGCCCGCTGGCCCGCAGGGCGTCGGCTACACAGCTACCTGCGTCCAGCAACAGTGTCACACAATCGCTCTGCCCCGGCCCGGCGCAGTAGACCACTTCGATCGCGAGCAACGCGCTCACCGCACGCCGTAAACCGATTCGGCCCGTGTCACGAAAGCGTCGACGAAGGTGTTGGCAATGCGGTCGAAAACCGGGCTGATGGCATGGTCGAGCGCGCTGCCGGCGAAGGCATAGCGCAAACCGAACTCGATCTTGCAGGCGTTGACCTTCTCGGTCGCCTGAGCGTCTGAGGGCGTCGGCCCGATCGGCAGGAAGTTCCAGGTGCCATCGAGATCGGAGAAAGGCCCGTCGACCAATTCGATGTGCACCGAACGCGCATCGACGTGGTGGTTGCGGGTCGTGAAACTTCGCTTGACCCCCATATACGACAGTCCCAACCGTGCGGTGATGCCGTCAGGAAAGCGTTCGAGTAGCTCGGCGCTACTGCACCACGGCAAGAATTGAGGATAAGACTCGACGTCGGTCACCAAGGCATACATCTCGGCCGGCGAGTACCACAACAAAACGGATTTGCGAACCTGCTTCATACAATCGTTCGATTCTAAAAGCGCCTGATCTGCAAGCCAGGGGATCTTCTACCGACATGGCCCACATCGCCGAAAACCGCCGCGCCCGCTACGAATACGCCATCGACGAACGTCATGAGGCGGGCATGGTGCTGCACGGCTGGGAAGTCAAGGCGATCCGCGCCGGGCAGGTGCAGTTGACCGACGGCTACGTCACGATCCGCGACGGCGAGCTGTTTCTGATCGGCTGCCGTATCAACGCGCTGCGCGCTGCGTCAACGCACGTGACCCCGGAAGCCGACCGCATCAAGAAGCTCTTGATGCACCGCGAGGAAATTCGCCGACTGATCGGCAAGGTCGAGCAAAAAGGCTTCACGCTGGTGCCGTTGAACCTGCACTACAAAGACGGCCGCGTGAAGGCTGAAATCGCACTGGCCAAGGGCAAGGCACAACACGACAAGCGCAACACCGAGAAAGAACGCGACTGGGACCGTGAAAAGGGCCGACTGATGAGACACAAGGTCTCGTCGAAAACCTGATTACCCGGCCTTCAGCCGAAGGCCGCTTTCAGCGATTGCTCCAGATCGGCCTGCAGGTCGGCCACGGCTTCGAGGCCGACCGAAAACCGAACCAGGTGGCCGCGCAGATGGTCCTGCGCAACGACAGCATCGCCTCGCATCGCCTTCAGGTCGTATGGCACCGCCAGGCTCTGGGGCCCGGCCCACGAATAGCCGATGCCGAAGAGCTGCAATCCGTCGACGAAGCGGTCGACCTGCTTCGAGTCGAAGCGTTCGTCAAACATGATCGAGAACAGACACGCTGCGGCGGTGCAGCTGTTGCGCCAGTGCGCATGGCCGGGCGCGCCGTCCAGCGCCGGGTGCAGCACGCGCGCGACTTCGCTGCGCAGCGCCAACCAGTGGGCGAGTTGACGTGCGGCCTGGTCTTGCGCCGCATAGCGCAGCGGCATCGAGGCCAGCGAGCGCAGCACCAGTTCGGCGTCGTTGGCGCCGATGCCGAGTCCCAGATGCATGTGGCTCAGCTTCAGGCGCTCGTGCAGCGCCGCATCGCGCGTGACCACGGAACCCATCAACACATCGCCGCCGCCGCTCGGGTACTTCGTCAGAGCCTGCATGACGATGTCGGCGCCGCAGTCGAAGCCGCAGAAGGCCAACCCGGCACCCCAGGTGTTGTCGAGCGCCGTGAGCGCGCCGCGGGATCGCGCTGCGGCCACTAGCGCAGCCAGATCGGGATACTCCATCGTCACCGAGCCTGGCGCTTCCAGCCACACCAAGCGCGTCTTCGGCCCCATTGCTTCGACCAGCGACTGCTCCCGCATCGGATCGTAGAAGCGGTGGCCGATGCCCCAGCGCTGCAGTTCGTTGCGCGCCAGTTCGCGGCTCGGGCCGTAGACGTTGTCGGGCAGCAGCACTTCGTCACCGTGGTTCAGCAACGCCTGGTCTACCAGCGCCACCGCGGCCAGGCCGCTGGGCGTCAGCAGGCAATGGGCGCCGCCTTCCAGCGTGGCAATGCGCGCTTCGAGCGTGAAGGTGGTGGGGGTGCCGTGCAGGCCGTAGGTGTAGCCGGTGTTGTCGCGCCAATCACGTGCCCGCAGCGCGGCCACGTTCTTGAAGATCACCGTCGACGCTTTGTGCACCCCGACCTGCGGCGCCGCGAAACCTTCGGGCGGGCGGTAGGCGTGGTGGATCAAGGCGGTGGAACGGTCGAAGCTCGATTCTTTCGGCATGGCGGCAGATTTTTTAGTCTGGAGTGGTACTCAGAGGGGCACGCCGACGAGGTCGTGACCCTCGGTGGCAACGATGCGGGCGCGTACGAACTCGCCGACTTTCAGGGTGCGTGAAGCCTTCTCGGGGGGCAGCAGCCGAACCTGCCCGTCGATCTCCGGCGCATCGGCATAACTGCGGCCGACGCCGCCTTTGCGGCCGAGCGCCGGTGCATGGTCCACCAAGACCTGCATCGTCGCGCCGACCCGCCGTTGCAGCTTGCGGGCCGACACCGCTTCGGCCACTTCCATGAAGCGCGCCCGGCGCGCTTCGCGTTCGGGTTGCGGCAGCAATCCCGGCAGTTCGTTGGCGGTGGCGCCAGACACCGGCGAATAGGCGAAGCAACCGGCACGGTCGATCTCGGCTTCACGAATGAAGTCGAGCAGCGTTTCGAATTCGGCTTCGGTCTCGCCGGGAAAGCCGGCGATGAAGGTCGAACGCACCACGATTTGCGGACACAGTTCGCGCCACTTGGCAATGCGTTCCAGGTTCTTCTCGCCACTGGCGGGGCGCTTCATGCGCCGCAGCACGTCCGGGTGGGCGTGCTGCAGCGGCACATCCAGGTACGGCAGCACGCGGCCTTCGGCCATCAGCGGCAGCACCTCGTCGACATGCGGATAAGGGTAGACGTAATGCAGCCGCACCCAAGCGCCATAAGGCTCGGCGAGGTCGCCGAGCTTGCGGCACAGCTCCAGCATGCGGGTCTTCACCGGCTGGCCGTCGAAGAAGCCCGTGCGGTACTTCAGGTCGACGCCATACGCACTGGTGTCCTGGCTGACGACCAGCAGTTCCTTGACGCCGGATTCGAACAGCGCCCGCGCTTCGTTCAGCACATCGCCGATGGGCCGCGACACCAGGTCACCGCGCAGCGAAGGAATGATGCAGAAGGTGCAACGGTGGTTGCAGCCTTCGCTGATCTTCAGGTAGGCATAGTGGCGCGGCGTGAGCTTGATGCCGGCAATGCCGCGAAACTGCGCCTGCACCTCGGGCACCAGGTCCACGAAGGGGTCGTGCGGCTTGGGCACATGCAAGTGCACGGCATCCATCACCTCGGCCGTGGCATGCGGTCCCGTCACGGCCAGCACCTTGGGGTGGATCTGCCGCACCAGGTTGGCGCCTTCGCTTGTGCTCTTGGCACCCAGGCAACCGGTGACGATGACCTTGCCGTTGGCCGCCAGCGCCTCACCGATGGTGTCCAGGCTTTCCTTGACGGCGTCGTCGATGAAACCGCAGGTGTTGACGATCACCAGGTCGGCGCCTTCGTAGGCTTTCCTGGTGCGGTAGCCTTCGGCCGAAAGACGCGTCAGGATCAATTCCGAATCGGTCAGCGCTTTCGGACAACCGAGCGAGACGAAGGCGATCGTTGGGGCGCCCGTTGAAGCGCTCGCTGGGACGTTCGTAGCGGCGTTCTGGGGAACGGCGACAGCGGGACCGTCCGCCAAGGGTTCGATGAGATGCATCCGGCGATTTTCATGCATCGCGCGCCCGGCTGGCGCGATGCAGCCGCAACGCGTGCTGCAGTCCTATTTCTTGGAGGGCGGGAAGCCGCCAATGCCCGGAAACAGCGAACCGGCTTTCTGCATCTGCTCGAACACCGCACGGCTCTGTTCGACGTAGCTGCCCATCACGTTTTGCAGCATCGCCGGCTGTCCGGCCAGATACTGGGTCCAGGCTTCGGGGCTCAGTTGCTTCGGGTCATAAGAGCCTTTGCCGGGGTGCAGGAACTGGCTTTGCAGTTGGGCGAAGGCGCTCAGGTTCTTCTCGATCATCGCGCCCATCACGCCCTGCATGGCGTGCCCGTAGAAGCGGATGATCTGGGCCAGAGATTCGCTGCTGAACATCGGCACACCGCCCGATTCTTCTTCCAAAATGATCTGGAGCAAGATGCTGCGCGTAAGGTCTTCGGCCGTCTTGGCGTCGCGGACTTCGAAAGCCTCGTTGGCCAACACCATTTGCTTCACGTTGGCCAGCGTGATGTAACTGCTGGTGCGGGTGTCGTACAGGCGCCGGTTGGGATACTTCTTCAGGACCCGCAGCGGGCCGGGTGCTTCGGCGCTATCAGGGGCCACCTCGGCGTCGCGATCGGACGGAGAAGCCGAAGCGGAACTCTCGGGCGCAGCGCGGCGGCGGGACGGCATGCGGGCATTCCTGCTGGGAGCGCGGAAGCCTCGATTCTAGAAGGCACCGCGAAGCTAGCCCGCCAGGGGTTTTACCCAGTTGCCGCGCACCCACGGGCCACGAAGTGGGGGTTCTCGAAGCACGGCTTGCCGTATTGCAACGGGCTACCGTCGAGGTTGCAGACCGAACCGCCCGCCGCCGCCAGCACCGCATGACCGGCAGCGGTGTCCCATTCCATCGTCCGCCCGAAACGCGGATACAGGTCGGCACTGCCTTCGGCCAGCAAACCGAATTTCCATGACGAACCGCGGAAGGTGCGACCCCCGACAGGGATGTCCTTCAACCAGTCGGCCAGGCGCTGGTCGTTGCCGTGCGACCGGCTGGTGGCAAGTTGTGCGCCCTGCGGCGGCACCGCTCGTGAGTGAATCGCCTGGCGCACGCCGTCTCGCGTGCGCCAGGCACCGTGGTGCTCGCTGCTGAAAGCCTCGCCTGTCAAGCCGCTGTAGAGCAGCCCGGAAGCCGGCACCAGAACCACGCCCAGCACCGGAGTACCGTGCTGTACCAGCGCAATGTTCACGGTGAACTCGCCGTTGCGAGCGACGAATTCGCGTGTGCCGTCCAGCGGGTCGACCAACCAGAAGCTGTGATCCACTTGGGGCGCCAGGCCTGCCGCAGCAGCCTCTTCGGCCACCACGGGCCATTGAGGCCATTCGGGCGAAAGCTGTTGCAATGCCCGGGTGATGATGGCTTCGGCTTGCCGGTCTGCTGCTGTCACTGGCGAGTCGTCGGCCTTGCCCTCGACCTTGAAGTCGGTCGCGTAAATGGCCATTACCGCTGCAGCCGCGCGCCGGGCGATGGCCTCGACCTGCGTCAACAAAAGATTCAAAGGTGCTTGATTCAAGGACATTGCGTCATGCTGGTCTAACGCACCCCCACGTTCAGGGTGTTCCGGGGGTGCTCGTGACAATGTCACGACGATACCGTGCGGTATACCCTGTGATTGGTCACAGTCAGCGCCTACAGTCGTCCCATGTCGTATCCGTCCAAGATCGCCGCCCCATTGGCACCCTCGCCGACTCGCCGCCTTGCCAACGGCCATGTTCTGGCCCTTGCGTCCACCCTCCCCGAATACCCTTCCGAGTGCGCTCCAGAGCAGAAGTCCGAGGCTTCAGAGTACGTGTCTGCCCCGTTGATCAAGCCCTTGCTGCATCCAGCACGGCGGTCGCGCTGGTCAGGCTTTGCAGAACCGATCATCTTTGCCGCCGCGCTTTTGGCGGGTTTGCTGGCTGTCAGCCAGTGGTTCAGTGAATTGCCTACCG
>JALYUN010000314.1 GCA_030853725.1 Pseudomonadota bacterium
CGTGCTGAAGGGCCTGGAGCCTGTCAAGCAACGCCCAGGCATGTACACCCGCACCGACAACCCGCTGCACGTGGTGCAAGAAGTGATCGACAACGCTGCCGACGAGGCGCTGGCGGGGCATGGCAAACGCATCGGCGTCACGCTGCACGGCGATGGATCCGTCAGCGTTGAGGACGACGGCCGCGGCATCCCCTTCGGACTGCATCCCGAAGAAGGCGTCTCGGCACTCGAGATCGTCTTCACGCGCTTGCATGCCGGCGGCAAGTTCGACAAGGGCAGCGGCGGCGCTTACAGCTTCAGTGGCGGTCTGCACGGCGTGGGCGTCAGCGTGACCAACGCACTGGCCAAGCGCTTGACGGTGACGGTTTGGCGCGAAGGCCAGGTGGCGACGCTTGCCTTCGCCGGTGGCGACGTGGTGGAGCCACTCACGCATCGCAAGGCCACGGGCATTGAACGCCGCCACGGCACCGCGGTGCGGGTCTGGCCCGATCCGACCTATTTCGAGAGCGCCGAATTGCCGCGTGCCGACCTGCTGCATCTGTTGCGCAGCAAGGCCGTGCTGATGCCGGGTGTGACGGTCACTCTCACCACGGAGAAGACGGCCGATGTACAAACCTGGTGCTACACCGCCGGCCTGCGCGACTATCTGAGTCAGAGCCTGCAGGCCGAGCCGTTGATCCCGTTGCTGGAAGGCGAACAGTTCGCCACCGCAGGCGAGACCGAGAACTACGCCGAAGGCGAGGGCGCAAGCTGGTGCGTGGCCTTCACCGACGAAGGCGCCGTGCTGCGCGAAAGCTATGTGAACCTGATCCCGACGGTGGCTGGCGGCACGCACGAATCCGGCCTCAAAGACGGCCTCTTCACGGCAGTGAAAGGCTTCGTCGAACTGCACGCCTTGCTGCCCAAAGGCGTCAAGCTGATGCCTGAAGACGTGTACTCACGTGCCAGCTTCGTGCTGAGTGCCAAGGTGCTCGACCCGCAATTCCAGGGCCAGATCAAGGAACGGCTGAACAGCCGTGACGCGTTGCGGCTGGTGTCGGGCTACCTGCGCCCGGCGCTGGAGCTGTGGCTGAACCAGCATGTGGACTGGGGCAAGAAGCTCGCCGACCTGGTGATCCGCCAAGCCCAGACGCGCCAGCGCGCGGCGCAGAAGGTCGAAAAGCGAAAGGGCAGCGGGGTGGCGGTGCTGCCCGGCAAGCTGACCGACTGCGAAAGCCGCGACCTCTTGTTCAACGAAGTCTTTCTGGTCGAAGGTGACAGCGCTGGCGGCAGCGCCAAGATGGGCCGCAACAAGGAAACGCAGGCGGTGCTGCCGCTGCGGGGCAAGGTGCTCAATACCTGGGAAGTCGACCGCGACCGGCTGTTCGCCAACACCGAGATTCACGACATTGCAGTGGCGATCGGCATCGACCCGCACGGGCCCGACGACCAGCCTGATTTCAGCGGTCTGCGCTACGGCAAGGTCTGCATTCTGAGCGACGCCGATGTCGACGGCTCGCACATCCAGGTGCTGCTGCTGACGCTGTTCTACCGCCACTTTCCGAAGCTGGTCGAGCGCGGCCATCTCTACATCGCGCGTCCGCCGCTGTACCGCATCGATGCGCCGGCGCGTGGCAAGAAGCCGGCGGCCAAGCTCTATGCGCTGGACGAAGGCGAACGCGAAGCCGCCATCGACAAGTTGAAGAAGGAAGGCGCACGCGAAGGTTCCTGGAGCATCGGCCGCTTCAAGGGCCTGGGCGAGATGAACGCCGAGCAGTTGTGGGAGACGACCCTGAATCCGGAAACCCGGCGCCTGGTGCCGGTGGGCTGGGGCGCTGCCGACGGCGCTTTCGCGGCCACCGGCGTGGCGCTGTCGAAGCTGATGGGCAAGGGCGAAGCCGGTGCGCGGCGCGAACTGATGGAGCTACGCGGCGACGCGGTCGAGGTCGACGTCTGAGGGCCCTGGCCATTCGATACAGCGCCACCGAAACGGCCTGAGTAGGGCCTATGGATCCCCTCACGCCGCTGCGCCTGCGTCCCACGCTGTTGTCGGATCTGGACTTCGTGGTGCAGGTCGAAGCAGACCCGCGCAACCTGCCCTTCATCACCCCCTGGGACCGCACCCAGCACGAAGGCGCGGTGCGGATTCCGGACTTCCGCCATTTCATCGTCGAAGCCGGTGGCGACGGCAATGGCGCGCCACGCGACGGCTTCGCGATCCTGCAGGGTTGCCGCAACCGCCACCGCAGCATCGAGCTCAAGCGGCTCGTGCTGGCCTCGACGGTCCACCAGCGCGGCGTCGGCCGGCGCTGCGTGCGGGCACTCAAGCAGATGGCGTTTCGTGAGCTGCACGCGCACCGCTTCTGGCTCGACGTGAAGGCGTTGAACCAACGCGCGCTGCGGCTGTATGCGAGCGAAGGCTTCGTCGAAGAGGGCCGGCTGCGCGAAAGCGTGCGTCTGACCGGCGATGCGTCTGACGGCTACGACTCGCTGGTGGTGATGAGTCTGCTCGACCGCGAATACGAAGCGCGCCAAGCGCTCGGGCTGGAGTCGATCTGAGCTGATTCATATGTCGACAGTTTGATATCGACAAGACAGCGGCGGTCTAGACTCGCGGCCCCCGTCGCTGGAAGCCCGATCGATGAAACCCTGCCTTTCTATCTTGACCGCCGCCGCGCTGTGCTTGGGGACAGCGGCTACGGCGAACGCAACCGCCGCCGCGCCGGCTGCCATCCAACGTTCGCTGATGCCGTTGCTGGACGCCAAGGCCATCAACGAGCGCTGTGACGATGAACTGGCTGCCGCGCGCGCGGGCATGGTGCGCATGGAGCGGGTCAAGGGCGGGGCCGGTGTACTCGCAGACTTCAACCGGCTGGCATTGCTGAGTGGTGGCTTCTCGAACCCGGTCTACCTGCTGGCCAACGTGGCCGACGACCAACCCACGCGCGACGCAGCCGAAGCCTGCATCGCGAAGCTGACGCCGTTCGAGACCGAGCTCTACCAGAGCCGCGAACTGTTCGAGCGGGTGCAGGCGCTGAAGCCGGCCGACGCTGTCGAACGGGTCTATCGGCAAGACCTGCTGAACCGCTTCGAAGACGCCGGCGCCTCGCTACCACCGGCCAAGCGCGCCCGTGCCAAGGCGATCCAGGACCAGCTCGAAATCCTGGGCCTGGCCTATGGCAAGACCGTCAACGAAGACCCGACCACGGTGCTGATCACGCCCGAAGAGGCCGCCGGCATGCCCGAAGCCTGGGTGTCGGCCAGAAAGCGCAACGACGCCGGGCAACTGGTGCTGGGCATGGACTACCCGACGGTGCTGCCGTTCTTGCAGAACGCCAGCAATGAGGACGCTCGGCGTCGGCTCTGGACCGCGTTCTCGCAGCGCGGCGGCATGCCGAACGTGGAGCGCCTGGACCAGGCGCTGGCGCTGCGCCACGAGCTGGCTGAACTGCATGGCGAGCCGGACTACGCCAGCTTCGCGCTGCGCCGCCGTATGGCGGGTACGCCGAAGGCCGTGCTCGACTTTCTGGCTCGGGTGCGCGAGTCGGTGGTGGGTCTCGAGAAGCAGGAACTGGACGTGCTGCGCGCCGAGAAGGCTGCGCTGCTGAAGCTGCCGCTGGCCGATGTCAAACTGGAACGCTGGGACGTGTCTTATCTGCAGGAGCGGGTCAAGCAGGCGAAGTATTCGATCGACCAGGAGAAGCTTCGCGCCTACTTTCCCAGCGAAGCGAGCGTCGCTTTTGCGATGCGCTTGGCCGAGCATCTGTACGGCATCGAATTCGTGGCCGGGAAAGAGCCGGTCTGGCACCCGGACGTGCGCTACTACGACGTCTACGAGCGTGATGGCGACCACCCAGAAGGCAACGGCGCGAAGTCCAGCCGGGGTGCTTTCATCGGCAGTGTCTACCTCGACCTGTTCCCACGCAAAGGCAAGTACGGTCACGCGGCTGCGTTCCCGGTATTCCCGGCATCGACGCTGGTCGGCACCAAGCCGACTTCGGTGTTGGTGACCAACTTCAACCCGGTCGGACTCGACCACGACGAGCTCGAAACCCTGCTGCACGAATTCGGCCACGTGTTGCATGGCGTGCTATCGAAGGCGCGCTATGCCGACGAAGCCGGCACTTCGGTCAAGCGCGACTTCGTCGAAGCGCCTTCTCAGATGTTCGAGGAGTGGGCGCGCCGGCCGGAGACGCTCGCGGTCTTTGCCGAGGTCTGCCCTACTTGCCCACGGCTCTCAACCGAGCAGTTGAAGCAACTGGACGCTGCCCGCACCTTCGGCCGTGGCGTGCGTTACAGCCGCCAGTGGGAATACGCCAGCTACGACATGCGGCTGCATACCGGCACGCTCAAACCGGCGCTGCCGACCTGGGTCACACTGGAGCAGTCGATGCCGCTCGGCTATGTCGAAGGCAGCCTGGTTCCGGCCAATTTCGGCCATCTGATGGGCGGTTATGCGGCCGGGTACTACGGGTACATGTGGTCTGAGGTTTTGGCTCTGGACATGCTGTCGGCCTTTCACGGCAAGCTGATGGACCCGGCAGTCGGCAAGCGCTACCGGCAGCTGATTCTGTCGCGTGGCGGCGAGGTACCGCCGCAGCAGATGGTCGAGCAGTTCCTGGGCCGCAAGCCGAACCCCGACGCGTTCTTCGCGGAGATCACGGGCAAGCGCTGACGCGCCTTCGGGCGCTTCAGGGTCCGTCGGCGCGGCCGACGACCTCGAGCAACGCATGGATCACGCCGACGCTGCGCATGCGCAACTCGCGGGCGGCCGCTGCCGAGACATCCGCCACACGGGCGCCTGTGAACGGCCCACGGTCGTTGACGCGCAGCACCGTGCTGCGATGGTTCGCCAGGTTGGTGACACGAACCAGGGTGCCAAAGGGCAGGGTGCGGTGCGCCATCGTCATCGCCTCCGGGTCGAAGGGCTGGCCGCTGGCGGTCAGCATGCCCGCAAACTTGCGGCCATACCAAGACAGCCTGCCCCGGATGATGGCTGCTGGCGCGGCTGGAACCACCGCGGTGGCCGACGCGACTTCGGGTCGGCGCGGTTCAGTGTTGTCGGCTTGAGCCGGCATCGCTGCGGCGGCAGCCACGATCAGGGCGAACAACAAGGGGCGCAACATAGGCAGAGCGGTCGGTGTGATGTCGGAGGGTCGAAACCGTCAGGGCAACGGACGCCGAGTCTAGGGGCACTTGCCATGTTGGTCGACTGACGTCCGCACAGGAAGGTGTCAAGTCGTATCTGTGGAGGTACCGCCATCTAGAATGCCCGACTTTGCCCGCCGCTCTGTACGTGCTGCAGCGCATGCCGGTAAGCCCGTGCAGACCCCGGGCATCCCCTGATGAACGATCTTTTCGACTTCCCGCCTGCCCCGCCGGCCGTCCCCCCGGATGCCGCGCAGTCGGCCGACGATCTGCCGCTGGCCGCCTACGCCGAGCGCGCGTATCTTGAGTACGCCCTCAGCGTCGTCAAAGGCCGCGCGCTGCCCGACGTGTGCGACGGCAACAAGCCGGTGCAGCGCCGCATCCTGTATGCCATGCACCGCATGGGACTGGCCTACAGCGGGGCCGGCGCTGGGCTAGGTGCGAGACCGGTCAAGAGCGCGCGCGTGGTCGGCGACGTGCTCGGCCGCTACCACCCGCATGGCGACAGCGCGGCCTATGACGCGCTGGTGCGCATGGCGCAGAGCTTTAGTCAGCGCTACCCGCTGGTCGACGGCCAGGGCAACTTCGGCAGCCGTGACGGGGATGGTGCTGCTGCCATGCGCTACACCGAAGCGCGTTTGGCGCCGATCGCGCGCTTGATGCTGGACGAGATCGACGAAGGCACCGTCGACTTCCAGCCCAACTACGACGGAAGCACCGAAGAACCGAAGCAGTTGCCGGCCCGGCTCCCCTTTGTGCTGCTGAACGGCGCCAGCGGCATCGCGGTGGGCTTGGCCACCGAGATTCCGAGCCACAACCTGCGCGAAGTCGCAGCGGCCGCGGTGGCACTGCTGAAGAACGAAGCGCTGACCGACGCCGAGTTGCAACTGCTGCTGCCGGCGCCCGATTTTCCGGGCGGCGGCCAGATCATCAGCAGCGCAGCCGAGATCGCCGAGGCCTACCGCACGGGCCGCGGCAGCCTGAAGTTGCGCGCGCGCTGGCACATCGAAGACCTGGCGCGCGGCCAGTGGCAACTGGTGGTGGACGAGCTGCCGCCCGGTGCGAGCAGCCAGCGCGTGCTGGAAGAAGTCGAAGAGTTGACCAACCCGAAGATTCGGGCCGGCAAGAAAGCGCTCTCTGCCGAGCAGGTGCAGTTGCGCCAGACACTGCTGTCGGTGCTGGACGCGGTGCGTGACGAGTCCGGCAAGGAAGCCGCGGTGCGGCTGGTGTTCGAGCCCAAGAGCCGCGGCATCGCGCAGGCCGAACTGATCACGGCGTTGCTGGCGCACACCAGCCTGGAAAGCAGCGCACCGATGAACCTGACGATGGTCGGCATCGACGGCCGGCCGGTGCAAAAGAGCCTGCGCCGCATGCTGATGGAATGGCTCGAGTTCCGCCAGCGCACGGTTCAGCGCCGCACCGAACACCGGCTGGCGCGGGTGCTGGATCGGATTCACGTACTGGAAGGCCGGCAGCTCGTGCTGCTGAACATCGACGAAGTCATTCGCATCATTCGCAACGCCGACGAGCCGAAGCCCGCGCTGATGGCGGCGTTCAGTTTGAGCGAACGCCAGGCCGACGACATCCTCGACATCCGGCTGCGTCAACTGGCGCGGCTGGAAGCGATCCGGATCGAGCAGGAGTTGGCGACGCTGCGGGCCGATCAGGCCAAGCTGCAAGACATCCTGGCCAGCAAGACCGCACTGAAGCGCACCGTCATCAAAGAGATCGAGGCCGACGCCAAGGCCCACGGTGACGCGCGCCGCACGCTGGTGCAAGCCGACAAGCGCGCGGTGGCCGACCTGCGCGTGGCCGACGAAGCCGTGACGGTGGTCGTCAGCTTGAAGGGCTGGGTGCGGGCGCTGAAGGGCCATGAAGTCGACCCGGCCACACTCGTCTTCAAGGCCGGCGACCTCTGGTACGGCAGCTTCCCCTGCCGCAGCGTCGACACGTTGCTGGTGCTGGGCAGCAACGGGCGCGTCTACAACGTGGCGGTGTCGGCATTGCCGGCAGGGCGCGGTGACGGCGTGCCGATCACGACGCTGATCGATCTGGAAGTCGGCAGCCGCATCGCGCACTACTACGCCGGTGCGGCCGACACGATGCTGTTGCTGGCCAACAGCGGCGGCTTCGGGTTGCTTGCTAAAGCCGGCGACATGCACGGCCGCAACCGCGGCGGCAAGGCCTTCCTGACATTGGATGCCGAAGCGCATCTGCTGCCGCCGATGGCAGTGGCCGCGCACCACACCCAGGTGGCGGCACTCTCGGCGGACGGCCGGCTACTGGTGTTCGGGCTCGACGAACTCAAGCATCAACCCGGCGGAGGCCGCGGGCTGACCTTGATGGACGTGGATGCGAAGCAGCCGCTGGTGTGCGCAACGCCAGTCGGCGACAGCGCCCGCGTCGTCGGCAGCGGGCGCGGCGGCAAGCCGAAGGAAGAACTGCTGCGTCAAGCGGCACTCGCCGAGCACCGCGGCAAGCGGGCACGCAAGGGGCGCAAAGTGGGAGGGCTTGTCAAAGTGGCACGCGTCGTCGCCGACTGAGCACTGAACACCGCCAAAAACAGCGGCGGGACGGTGCAGGGAGAAACATCTTGTTGCAGATAGGTGCTGACGACGTGAAGTCCATCACTTCGCGCGGGCCCCGCGTTTCGGGTGTCGTGAACTAAGAGGCAGGCACGCGCAGGGACCGGCCGGCACACTTCATTCACCCCAAGACAACGAGCCGCAACGCACCCGCTGCCGAACGGCCTACATCATGAAAAACCTGCTGTCCCGCACCCTGTTCGCCGCCGTCTGTACCGTTGGTCTTTGCGCCAGCTTCGGTACCCACGCCGCCACCGTCACGCTCACCGGTTGGGCCTACGGTAACGGCAACGCGGTCAATGCCACCGGCTACAACGGCGAAGCCGGGGCCTTCGGTGGTGCATTGAGCCATGCCGGTGCTTTCGACACCGGATCGTTCCTGACCTATTGCATCGAGCTCGAAGAACACTTCAGCTTCTCCAAGACCGGCATGACGGATTACGCCGTGGTCGACGGCGCCAGCTACTTCGCGCGACGCCGCGGTGACGCCGACATCGCCGAGCGGCTCGGCAAGTTGATGACCTATGTGGCCGACCTGAGTACACCGGCGGCCGACGCCACCGCGTCCAGCGCACTGCAACTGGCGGTCTGGAACACGGTCTACGACAGCGACAACTCGTTGACCACGGCCGGGCGCTTCAGCGACGGCAGCGCCCTGCGCCTTGCGGCCGACAGCTTCCTGGCCGGCGCTGCCGGCGTCGGCACCAGTCGCTTCAGCGTCTTCGCGCTGGAGAAAGCTGGCTCACAGGACTTCCTGCTGCTGCAGGCCAATGCAGTGCCCGAGCCGGGCAGCCTGGCACTGGTGCTGGCCGCCAGCGCCGGCTTCGGCCTGGCCTACCGCCGGCGCGAGCGCCGCAAAAGCGCTGCCGACAACAGCGCCAGCACCACGAACAGCAGCACGCTGTAGAACTCGTAGGGAATGCCGACCAGCCGCACCGCGGCGTCGGCGCAGCTCGCATAGGCTGCAAACACCTGCGGCAGCAGCGCGTCGAGTCCGATGCCGCTGACGATCCGGTCAGCCAGGGTCAGCTTGCACGATGTGCTGGAAGCAGCCACGAAGTGCTGCCACAGCGCTGCGCCGATGCCGCACAGCGCCAGCAGCCCCATCAGCACGCCGCTCAGCGCCTGCGGGGACCGGGCCCGCCACAGCAGCGCCGGCAATGCGGCCAGCGCGACGGCACTGAAGATCGCCCGCTGCAACACGCACCACGGGCAGGGCTGCATCTTCCAGACATACTGCGTGTACAGCGCAGCGCCCACGGCGGCCAGCGAGATCACGATGGCCGCCGCCGCCATGCCCCGCCCCGAAGACGGTGCCCGGTATCCGTTCATTTTAGAAGTTAGCCGATCTCGGCGATCAGCTCGATCTCGACACAGGCGCCCATCGGCAACTGAGCCACACCGAAGGCGCTGCGCGCATGGGCGCCGATCTGCGGTCCGAACACCTCGGCCAGCAGTTCGCTGCAGCCGTTGACCACCAGATGGTGTTCGGTGAAATTCGGGCTGCTGTTGACGAGCCCCAGCAACTTGACGATGCGCTTGACCTTGTTCAGGTCACCGACAGCGGCCTGCAACGTACCCATCAGGTCGATCGCGATGGCGCGTGCGGCGGGCTTGGCTTCGTCGGTTTTCATGCTGGTGCCGAGCTGCCCGACCCAGGGCTTGCCGTCCTGCCGGGCAATGTGGCCCGACAAGAACACCAGGTTGCCACTGCGCACGAACGGCACATAGGCAGCCGCCGGCGTGGAAACCGGCGGCAACGTGATCGAGAGGGCTTTCAGGCGGTCCTGGATGGTCATGGTGGTGTGGCGCAACGGGGACGCAGGGCGCGAAATTCGCGGGCCGCGGCATCCTACACTGGCTCATGAATCCGGTTGCCTTTCCGCCGTTCACTGGCGCTGCGCATGCCGGTTCGGCAGCGGCGTCGGCAGCTAACAGTAGCAGGCGCCGCTTCGGTCCCGGCGTCGGGCTCGCGTTGCTGGCAGCGTCCTGGCTCTGCGGTGTCGCCTTGCAGTTGCGCCAGCCTGCGCTCCGACTGCCGGCCCCGGCGATCTGGCTCGCAGTCGTATGCGTCTTGGCCGTGGCAGCCGTTTGCGTCGGGATGCTGTCGCAGCGGATGCGTGGCCGCTGGCTTTGGGCCGTGCTGGTGCTCGCCGCCGGCGCGGCGGCCTTTGTCAGCACCGAATGGCGCGCCGCTTATCGGCTGGCTGACCGGCTGCCGGCCACATTGGAAGGCAGCGATCTGTGGCTGACCGGCGTGGTGGCCGACCTGCCGCGGGTCGGCCCCAATGGCACCCGCTTCGTGTTCGAACCCGAAGCCGCGAGTCTGGGCGGGTTGCCCGTGCGCGTGCCACGGCGGCTGTCGCTAGGCTGGTACCGAGAGCCCGGCGACGAGCAGGTCTTCGCCGGCACCGAACCCGAACTGCGCGCCGGCCAGCGCTGGCGTCTGATGGCGCGCTTACAGCAGCCGCACGGCGCTTTCAACCCGCACGGTTTCGACTACGAGCTGTACCTGTTCGAGCGCGGCATCGGCGCCACGGGATCGGTTCGGCTGCGGCCCAAAACGCTGCCGCGCCTGCTGGACGCAGCGGCAGGCCACCCGCTGCAGCGGCTGCGGCAGTCGCTGCGCGACGGCATCCGCTCGCGGGTGTCGGA
>JALYUN010000325.1 GCA_030853725.1 Pseudomonadota bacterium
GGCGCCCGAAGGCAGCACCCACGGCTGGGGTGGGCGCATCGCCGACCAGCTCGCGGCGCTCAATGGCACGCCGATCTTCACGGCGGTCTCGGCCAGCGGCAATTCGGTCTGGCTGGCCGGCGACCAGGTGGCGCAGTACCAGGTGGGCAGCGGTGGCGCCACGCGCCTCGGGGTGGACAGCAGCGGCCGCCTCTTCGGCTCGGCCGTGGCCGGGGCGGCGCTGCAGCGGGTGGTGTCGAACGCGCGCAGCTCGCATCCGCTGGACCTGGATGCCGCAGACATCGGCGCCCGCTCGATCGCTGCCGAACTGAGCTTGCGCACCGCACTGCTGCCGCCCGAGAATCCGCTGTTCGGCACCGCGCCAGCCACCGGCAACTACAACCCCAACAACGACCCCAAGCTGCGCTACAACAACCCCATCACCGGCAACACCGCGTACAACACGCTGGCGGGGCAGTTGCAGGTGGTAGCGCGCATGGTGCAGGCAGCGCAGACAGGCGCCACCGGCGCGCGGCGCCAGGTCTTCTTCGTCAGCATGGGCGGCTTCGACACCCACGACACGCAGAACCGCAACCATGCCGACCAACTGGCCAAGGTCGACCAGGCACTGTCGTACTTCGATGCCACGCTCGGTGGCTTGAACGCGCGCAGCGCCGTCACCACCTTCACCGCCAGCGACTTCGGCCGCACCTTCACCAGCAACGGCGACGGCACCGACCACGGCTGGGGCGGCCACCATTTGGTGATGGGCGGCGCGGTCAAGGGCGGTGACCTGTACGGCTCCTTTCCGGCGCTGGCCACCAAGAACGTCGCCAACAACAACTTCGACGGCAGCCCGGACCAGTTGGGCAACGGGGCGTTGTTGCCGACCACCTCGGTCGACCAACTGGGCTACACGCTCGGCAGTTGGTTCGGCCTGTCGGCGGCGCAGTTGTTGGCGATCTTCCCGAACGTGGCGAACTTCGATGCGTCGGTGCGGAATCTGGGTTTCATGAATTCATAGGTACGCACCGGACAGCAACCATCCCGCCGCCTGAACCCAGAAGAGCCGCGGAACCGGTTTTGCCGGGCCGCAGGCGAGCGCCCCCCGGGGGCAGCGACCGGCAGGGCGCTTGGGGGCCTATGCTTCCGCCCCGATGGTTGCCGCCCCCGTATCGCTCAACAACGCCCAGATGGAAGCCGTGCATCATCTGCACGGCCCCTGCCTGGTGCTGGCCGGTGCCGGGTCGGGCAAGACGCGGGTGATCGTCCACAAGATCGCGCGGCTGCTGCAGAGCGGGCTGGCGCCGAAGCAGATCGCGGCCATCACGTTCACCAACAAGGCTGCGGCCGAGATGCGCGAACGGGCGCGTGCGCTGGTAGGCCCACGGGCCGCCAAAGACCTGGCCGTCAGCACCTTCCACAGCCTGGGGGTGCGGATGCTGCGCAGCGACGGCGACCGGGTCGGCCTGAAGTCGAACTTCAGCATCCTCGACAGCGACGATGTGCTTTCGGTGCTGCGCGAAGCCGGCGGTTGCAGTGACAACGCACCGGCACGGCGTTGGCAATGGACCATCAGCCTGTGGAAGAACCAGGGCCTGGACGCGCAGGCGGCAGAAGCCGCAGCGACCGACGACGACCAGCGCGTCGCCGCGCGTGTGATGCAGCGCTACCACGAGCGCTTGTCGGCCTTCCAGGCGGTTGATTTCGACGACTTGATCGGCTTGCCGCTGAAGCTGCTGCAACACCACGACGAAGCCCGTGCGAAATGGCAGGCGCAGTTCGCACACATCCTGGTCGACGAGTACCAGGACACCAACGCGGTGCAGTACGAGCTGCTGAAAGCGCTCATCGGAGACAGCAGCGGGTTGACCGCCGTCGGTGACGACGACCAGAGCATCTACGGCTGGCGCGGCGCGACTATCGACAACCTGAAGCGGCTGCCGCAGGACTACCCGGCGTTGAAGGTGATTGCGCTGCAGCAGAACTACCGCAGCACCGGCCACATCCTGCGCGCGGCCAATGCCGTGATCGCCCACAACCCCAAGCTCTACGCAAAGACCTTGTGGAGCGAGCTGGGTGACGGCGAGCCGGTGCGCGTGATCGACTGCGACGGTGAAGAACACGAAGCCGAGCGCGCGGTGGCGCGGATCCAGTCGGTGCGGTCGGCCGGCGGTGCCCACAAACTGGCGGATTTCGCGGTGCTCTACCGCGCGAACCATCAATCCCGGGTGTTCGAGCAGAAACTGCGCGCGGCGCAAATTCCGTACAAGGTCTCGGGCGGGCAGAGCTACTTCGACCGCGCCGAAATCAAGGACCTGTGCGCCTGGCTGCGGCTCTTGGTCAACCAGAACGACGACCCGGCTTTTTTGCGCGCGGTGACGACCCCGAAGCGCGGCATCGGCCACCAGACCCTGGCGAACCTGGGTGAGTTCGCATCGAAGTGGAAGCTGAGCCTGTTCGAGGCGCTGTTCTCGCCGAGCCTGGGTGCTGCGTTGAAGGGCAAGCAGATCGAGTCGCTGCAGGAATTCGGCCGCGAGGTGAACGACCTGGAAGACCGCGCCCGCCACACCACCGGTGCCGAAGACGCCAGGCCGCTGTTGCTCGGCTGGCTGAAAGACATCCAGTACGAGCAGCATCTGCACGACGGCGAAGACAGCGAAAGGCTCGCCACCGCTCGCTGGGGCAATGTGCTCGACTTCGTCGACTGGATCGCCAAGCGCTGCGGGGGCCAGATCAGCAACGACGGCGGCAGCACCTTCGAGAGCGAACGCCAGAGCGTGTTGCAGGTGGCCCAGACCATCAGCGTGATCATCAGCCTGGCCGAGCGCGGCGATGACGCCGACGTGGTGACCTTGTCGACCTTGCACGCCGCCAAAGGACTCGAATGGCCGCATGTGTTCCTGGCCGGGGTCAACGAAGGGCTGCTGCCGTTTCGCAGCGGCAGCGAAGACAAGAACGCCGTGATGACACCCGAACGGCTGGAAGAAGAGCGCCGGCTGATGTATGTGGGCATCACCCGCGCGCGCTTGTCGCTGACGGTGAGCCACCTGAAGCGGCGCAAGCAGGGCCGATCGACGGTGGCAGGCGTCCCCAGTCGCTTCATTGCCGAGATGAAGCAGGGCGACACCGGACCGAAAGAAGACCCACGTGAACGTTTGCAGAAGCTGCGCGCACAGATGGTGGCCAAGCTGGCCGCGGTGCCAGCGGCCAACCGCTGAAGCGCGCGCTCACATTCCTTTGAAAAGCCCCGTGTAGCTGCGGCTCACTTCCAGCTTCTGGTTGTGCCCTTTGACGGCCACGATCTGGCGGCCGCGGAAGTCGCGGCTGACGCCGGCGATGGACTTGACGTTGACGAGCGTGCTGCGGTGGATTTGCCAGAAGATGCGCGGGTCGAGTTCGTCCACCAACTCTTTGATCGGTTTTCGGATCAGCGCTTCGACCTGCGCCGTCTGCACCCGCGTGTACTTCTCGTCGCTGATCAAAAACAGCACCTCGTCGACCGGCACCATCTGGATGTTGCTGCCCACCGTGGCCTGGATCCACTGCAGATACGAAGGCGCCGCGCCCGGGTGCAGGCGCGCCGAGAGCTGGTGAAGCACCTGCTGCAAGTTGGGTTGCGGCGCGCCTTCGTCGCGAGCTTCGAGATCATCGCCACCGCTGGCCCGCGCTGCCAGCCGCTGCTGAATGCGCTGCACCGTCAGCAGCAGCCGTTCGCGCTCGGCGGGCTTCAGCACATAGTCGGCCACGCCTTGCTCGAAGGCTTCGACCGCGTACTGGTCGTAGGCGGTGATGAAGACGATCTCGGGCAGCAGGTCTTCGTCGGCGTCGGAATCGGCATCTGCGTCTTGATCAGTCGCTGCGCGCGGCGCCATCTGCGCGATCTGCCGCGCTGCTTCGACCCCGGTGACGCCGGGCATGCGGATGTCGAGGAAGACCACGTCGGGCCGGTGCTCGGCCACCAGCGCCACCGCTTCGATGCCATTGCGCGCTTCGGCCACGATCTGCAGTTCGGGCCAGACCTCGGCCAGCCGCGCGCGCAGTTGTTCGCGCATCAGGCGCTCGTCGTCGGCCAGCACGGCGCGTGGGGGACGGGTGGTTGGGTTCATCGTTCGAGTCGCCTGCGAGGGATGGATTCAGAGGGCCGCCGTGCCGTTGCCGGGCACCGCATCGTCGACGGTCCGGTAGGGCACGGTGATCGTCACCACGGTGCCGCTCGGACGGTTTTCGGTGACGGTCAGCGCGGCCTTCTGACCGTACAGCAATTGCAGCCGCTCGCGGATGTTGGCCAGGCCGACCCCGGTACCCCCGGTGCCGGCGGCCTTGCCGAAGCCGAGCCCGGTGTCGGCCACCGTGACCTGCAATTTGCCGTGCACGATCTCGGCCTGCAGGCTCAAGTGGCCGCCTTCGGCCTTCGGCTCCAGCCCGTGCTTGATGGCGTTTTCCACCAGGGTCTGGATCATCATCGAAGGGAATTGCGCCGACAGCAGTCCTTCCGGCACGCTGATCGTGGTCGTCAGGCGTTCTTCCATGCGCACTTTCAGGATCGCAAGATAGGGCTTCACCACCGCCAGTTCCCGGCCCAGATCGCGGGCCGCGCCGTCGCTGGTTTCGCGCATCGTCGGCATGCTGGCGCGCAGCAGCGCGATCAGGTTTTTCTGCATGGTGCTGGCGCGCTGCGGATCGGTCTCGATCAGGTGGTCGATCGATGCCAGCGTGTTGAACAGGAAGTGCGGCTCCACCTGCGCCTGCATCGCTGCCATACGCGCTTCCACCACCTGGCGCCGCAGAGACTCGGCCTCGGCGGTCTCGGTCGCCTGCGCGGCCTTGACTTCGGCCTGCACACGGCCCTTGTAGGTGAACTTGATGATTCCCGAGCCCAGAATCCACAGCAGCGTGAACTGCATCAGCACGTCGCCGACGCCGACCCGCGTCACCCGTACGCCACCGCGGCGCCCGGCGCGCTCGTCGCGTTGGGCCTGGGCTGCATCGGCCAGCGC
>JALYUN010000337.1 GCA_030853725.1 Pseudomonadota bacterium
GCCGAGGGCAGCGACAGCTCCAGCACCGAGCGCACATCGTCCGGCAGCCCGTGCAGGTCCAGTGTCAGGCCGGCGCGCGCCAACGGTGCCAGGCGCTGGTGCAGCGCAGCCGTCAGACCGGTGTCCCAATGGCGCAGACCGGCAGCACTCACAGCGAGCGGAAGCCCCGGGCTCAGCGCCAAATCGAGGGCGGGCGGCGGCGGTGTCAGCGACAGCACACGCGCTGCGCGCCAATCGCCCGACAGCTCCAGCGTCCAGCCCTGCTGGGCGGCTTGCCATCGGTGCTGCGGACCCTCTTGCTTGTTCATTGCCGGAGGCACTGTAACTGGCGCGCGCGCTGGTAAGGCCGTGGCCGTTGAGGCGACTGATAAGCTGTTTCGAATGCGCCCGCGGCTCGCTCCGACCCGGTTGCCCTCGCCCCTGTTGCCCTCGACCCCAACCGCCATGCCCGCATCGATCACCGGTCCCGCTTCGCCATCGCCGGTCGGGAAGCCCGATTCCCGGCGCCGCCGGGTGCTCGCGGTATCGGCTGGCTTGCCCTTCCTGTTGCTGATGTTCGGTCTGCCTTCCTTTGCGAGCGCTCAAAACGCCGCTGCTTTCGACGTCACACATGACGCCTGGACGCGGTTGCTCAAGCAACACGTGAAGTTGATCGACGGCGGCAAGACGTCGCGCGTCGACTATGCCGGTCTGGCGGCCGATGCGTCCGCGCTGAAGGCCTACACCGCATCGTTGTCGGCGGTATCGCCGGCGGCCTTCGCCGCTTTCGACAAACCGCAGCGAATGGCCTTCCTGATCAATGCGTACAACGCCTTCACGGTCGAACTGGTGCTAACTGCTTATCCAAAGCTGAACTCCATCAAGGACCTGGGCAGCCTGTTCCAGAGCCCGTGGAAGAAGTCCTTCGTGCCGCTGCTGGGCAAGACCATGTCCCTGGATGAAATCGAGCACGACAACCTGAGGGCCCGCGGCCGCTACGACGACCCGCGCATCCACTTCGCAGTCAACTGCGCTTCCATCGGCTGCCCGATGCTGCGCGAGGAAGCGTATGTCGCGAGCCGGCTCGACAGCCAACTGGACGAGCAGGTCAGGCGTTTCCTGTCCGATGCCAGCCGCAACCGCTACGACCCGTCGATCGACAAACTTCGGGTGTCGAAAATATTCGATTGGTACGGCGACGATTTCAGACAGGGCCATCGGGGCATCGTGTCCCTGCCCGCTTTTTTCGCCGCGCATGCCGACGATCTCGCCGACAAGCCTGCTGGCCGCCAGCGGGTGCGCAGCCAGCAGGTGCCAGTCGAATTCATGGACTACGACTGGGCATTGAACGACTCGCACTGAACGCACTGAACGCACTGAAAAAAGGCCGCGGCGCGGGCAGGCAATGACCCCATCGAGCATGGGATCAACGGCTGGGGTACCGTGCGTCCGCGCAAATGCCGCACCCCGACCTGTTCTCGGCTGGGCTCCTGCTTGGAGTGGGCCGAGTTTTTTCGTTTCTGTCTTCGCCCGCCCTGCCGAGCTGCACTCCATGACTGAACCGGTTCGTGTGCTCGTGGTCGAAGATCAGCCCGACACGGCCGAGGTGCTGGCGCTGATCCTCGAGCGCAATGGCTACCAGGTGGCGGTGGCGCACGACGGCTTGTCGGCGCTGGCCCTGGTGGACGAATCGCCGCCACACTGCCTGCTGCTGGATGTGAAGATGCCGGGCCTGAACGGTGCCGAGCTGGCCCGCCGGGTGCGGGAGCGCCATGGCAACGACATCGTGCTGATTGCGATCAGCGGTGGCAACACCGATGACGCACAAGTCGTCGACACCTTCGCGCGGGTGGATCACTACCTTCACAAGCCGATCGATGCGGCGATGTTGACCAAGGTGCTGCCGCCGCTGGACGGCTGACGAGAACTTACGGCGAGCTTGCCCGTGCCGCCTGTAATTCCCGCTCTGCCCGCTCTTCCCGCTCTGCCCCTGACGTCCTGGCTGCCCAGACTTGTGTGGCGCTGCCGGTCTCAGGCCGGGCGCTTGGCTGGCGCCACCGCGGCAACCGTTTTGAACAACTGCGCCGGGTCGACGGGCTTCGACAGGTGGCGCTCGAAACCGGCGGTGCGGGCGCGGGCCGCATCGTCGACGCGGGCAAAAGCCGTCAATGCAATCGCCGGGATGCGGCGCATCTGCGGCTCGCTGCTGCGGCGCACGCGCCGGATCAGTTCGTAGCCGTCGACCCGGGGCATGCCGATGTCGCTGATCAGCACATCGGGCAAGGCTGCCGCCATCCGGTGCAGCGCTTCTTCCGCCGAGGCTGCCGCGTCGACGTGCGCGCCCTGGCTCTGCAACATGCGGGTCAGCATCTCGCGGCCATCGGCTTCGTCGTCGACCAGCAGGATGCGCAGCCCGCCCAGGCGTCGATCCTGGTCCGCAGCAGCATGGCCCGCCACGTTCTGTGAAGCTCCTGCTTGCGATTCGGTGTCGCGACCGACCGTCCCGTCGCCGTTGGCCGCCTGCAGCCGAACCCTGAAGGTGGCGCCCAGACCCACACCGGACGAATCGGCGGTGACGCTGCCGCCATGCATCTCGGTCAACTGGCGCACGATCGCCAAACCGAGTCCGACCCCGCCGTATGACCGGGCCGTCGACGATTCGGCTTGCGAGAAACGGTCGAAAACATGCGGCAGGAAGTCGGCAGCGATGCCGGCGCCGTTGTCGCTGACCTGCAGCACCACCTCGTCGCGGTCGTTGTCGACTGCCAGCGCGACATGGCCACCGGTGGAGGTGAACTTGATGGCGTTCGACAGCAGGTTCCAGACGATCTGCTGCAGCCGGTCAGGGTCGGCCAGCACCGGCTGCAATCCCCGCCCTACCGCGCACACCGTCGTGATCGACTTGGCATCGGCCGTGGGCCGCAGACTTTGCACCACCGCGTCCATCACCTGCGGCAGCAGCACCGGCTTCAGCTCGAGCTGCACCGCGCCGGACGCGATGCGGCTGACATCGAGCAAGTCGTCGATCAGGCGCGTCTGCACGCGGGCGTTGCGCTCGATCGTGGCGGCGGCCTTGGCCACATCGGCCGGCCGCGCGTCGGGACGCCCCAGCAGGTGTGTCCAGCCGAGAATCGCGCTCAGCGGCGTGCGCAACTCATGCGACAGCGTCGACAGGAACTCGTCCTTCATGCGGCTGGCGCGCTCGGCTTCGACACGGGCTTCGCGTTCGGCGGCCAGCAATGCTTCGCGCTCGGCTTCCAACTTCTTCTGGCGCCCGATGTCCAAGGTGACCCCCGCGAAGCTGACCGGCTCCCCGGTCTCGTTGCGCACCACGCGGCCCTTGGCGCGAATCCAGCGGAACATGCCGCTGGGCGCCAGCGTGCGGCAGGCATGGTCCAGCTGATCGGCGCCGGCAACGGCCTCACGCAATGCCGATTGCGTGGCGTCGCGGTCTTCGGGGTGGACCCTGTCGAGCAGGCCACCGACATCGACGTTCTGATCGGGGTCGAGCCACAGGTGTTCGCGCGCCCTGCCGTTCCATGCGATCGGCGCCTCGGAGAAAGCATGGTGGAACGTGCCCAGTTCGGCAGCTTCGAGCGCGATCTCCAGCGCTTGCTGTGCCTGCTCTGCTGAAGCCACGGCAGCCTGCAGCGCCAGCGTCGACGCGGCTTCGGCGCGCAGATGGCGCTGGGTCTGGTATTGCCGCAAGCGCCCGCGCATCGCCGACTGCGCCGCGCTGACCAGCGTCTCGGCATTCAGCGGCCTTTCCAGCAGCACCGCGTTGCCCAGATTGGCAAGGGTCGCAGCGGCCGCGTCGGGGCGGCGCCCCGTGCGACGCGAAGCCAGCACGATGAACGGAAAGTCGGACCAGGCCGGTTGCCCGCCAACCCACTGCATCAAGGCTGCAAAGTCGTCGTGTGCCAGGGCTTCTTCGGTGACGAAGGCTGCCGCGGCACCCGACTGCAACCGTGAAGTCAGCGTCACCAGCGTGGCGCAGACCTCGGCCTGCAGACCTTGGGTTCTCAACACCTGGCCAACGACCTCGGCGTCGCGCCCGCGCGGGGCGTGGACCAGGAGTCGTGTCGGCTCTGGATCGGTGTCCGGGCCGCCGTCGGCGCCGGCGCCATCCGTCGCGTCAGGTGTCATCGGCGACAAGGGATTGCGGAATCGCAGCGACATCGGATGCGCGACCGGGAACGGCGCTGCCCGCACCGCCTGTCGCACCATCGACCAGCATCCGTGTCGTGCCGCGATAACTCGGCAGCCCGCCCAGCACGCCCTCGAAAGCCACCAGCGGTTCGCCGACCTGCAACCCCGCTTCGCGGGTGATGCGGAACTCACGGATCGTGCGTTCGTTGAAGGCGGTGCGGCTCTTCAGGGCGGTGACCGCCGAACGCATCGCCCCTTCGGCTTCGAAGAAGCGGAACATCAGGGTGGCATCGCTCAGGTAGCTGAGATCGATGTCGCCCGAGACCTGCCCCACGGCACCATGCTGCCCGACCACCAGCACCGTGGTCACGTTGCGATGGTTCAGGTAGGTCAGCAATTCATGCATGTGCAACAACAGAAAATTCTGCCCCGGCATTGCCTGCAGGTAGGCATTCAGGCTGTCCAGCGCCAGGAAACTCGACCCGTCGCGCGACACCGCGTCCACCACCCGCGCCGAAAACTCGCCCGACGACATGTCGGCGGGGTCGATCTGCACCAGCCTGCAGGTGCCCGCCTCGACGAAAGGCGCCAGATCCATTCCCAACTGCCGGCTGCGCAAGAGCAGCGTGGGCATGCCCTCGTCGAACAGGTAGTAGGTGCAGCGTTCACCGCGACAAAGCGCAGCATGCATGAAGCTGACCGCAGACGATGTCTTGCCCACCCCCGACGGGCCCAGCAGCAGCGTGCTGGTGCCGCGGCGCAGGCCACCACCCAGGATGGCGTCGAACCCCTCCGAACCGGTGCCGACCTGTTCGTGGATCTCTGTCTCGACCGGCTTGGCGAAGCGGGTGCCCACGAACCCTTCGCGCCCCCCGGCCACATCGCGATGCTGCGATGCGACCAGCCGCGGAAACACGGCCACCCGCCCCGTGTCGAGCAAAAAGTCGTGCTGGCCACCCTGAAACTTTTGGCCGCGCATCTTCACCACCCGCAGGCGGCGCGATTCGGTGCCGTACTGCTGGATGACCTGTTCCAGACTGATCACGCCATGCGAGATGCTGTGCAGCTGCAGGTCGCCGGGTTCCGAAGTCTTGTCGTCCAGCAGCAGCACGGTGCAGGCGCGGGTCGAGAAGAACTGCTTCAGCGCCAGCACCTGGCGCCGGTAGCGCAGCGGATCCTGCGCCAGCAGCCGCATTTCGGACAAACTGTCGAAGACCACGCGAATCGGCGCCGCGGCCTCTACCCGCGCGGTGATCTTGCGGATCGTTTCGCCCAATTCGATCTCGGACGGATGCAGGATCGACTGTTCTGCGTCCGGGTCGCGGCCGCTTTCATCCACCAGTTCGCAAAGATCGATGCCGACCAGCGACCAGCCATGCGAGGCCACCACCGCTTGCAGTTCGGCCGCGGTTTCAGACAGCGTGATGTACAGGCCCTTTTCCTGCCGTTCAACACCCGCCATTAAAAAGCGCAGGGCAAAGGTCGACTTGCCGCTACCCGGCGTGCCTTCCAACAGATAGAGCCGGTGGGGCG
>JALYUN010000339.1 GCA_030853725.1 Pseudomonadota bacterium
TGTGCTCGGTCGGCGTCACCACCGGGTCGCCGATCACGTAGTCGATGTAGTCGGCGCCGCTGGTGCCGGGATAGCCGAGGAAGCTGGCCTGCACCGGGGCCGGTCTGAATGCGAACAGGCCGAGCCGGTTGTCCCGGGTGTGACCCTTCAGGTCGATCAGCAGGTCGATGCCATCGGCGCGGATGCGTTCGGCCGCCTCGCGGTCTGAGAGCGCACCGATCTCGACGAAGCGGCTGCAGGCCGCCTCGACGCGTCGCCGCATCGAGCCGCCGTCGTTCGGTCCATGCGAATACAGGGTGATCTGGAAGCGTTCGCGGTCGTGGCGTTCAAGCAGTTCGGCCAACAGGATCGCGGTGGCATGGCCGTGGAAGTCGGCCGAGACATAGCCTACGCGCAGCACTCTGGCGCCCGGCCGCCATTCGTCGGCGCTGCCGGTGCCATCGACCCGCGTGCGGTCGTGGTCGAAGGAGCCCGGTGGCCACGGCAAGGGCTCGATGCCCGCGGCCAGATGGCGCGCGCAGGCGCGGGCCGCCTTGAGCTGCTCGGCACGGTCGGTGCCGAGCACCGCGTGGGCGAAAGGCGCGGTGTGCATGCGGGCGCCATCCGGCAGCGCCAGAGCGGCTTCGCGCAGCGCCGCCAAATGACTTTCGGTCTCAGTCCAGGTACAGGCCACGCGTTCGGCGAAACAGGCCAACCCGCGGGTTCCGAGTTCATGCTCGCCCACCCCCAACATCAACGCCGTGTTGAAGCAGTGAGCGGCCTCTTCGTCGAGTTGCAGGTCGGTGAAGCACAGGCCCAGGTTGTGGTGCAACTGCGCTTCCTGCGGTCGCATGGCCAGCGCGTCGAAGAACGCAGCCACCGCTTCGGTGGGGCGGCCCTGGCGCTGCAGCGCCGCGGCGCGCAACGCGTGAAATTCGGGGTTGCTGCTAGCCTCTTCATGGAGGCTGTCGAGCAAGGCCACGGCGTCGTAGCCGCGGTGATGGCGCACCAGGCAGTCGACCGCGAAGCTGAGCGCAAGCGACAGCGCCGGGTCGAGCTTGAAAGCCCGCAGCGCTTCGAGGCCCGCACGTTCCAGGTGGCCGCGGCCACACAAGGCCCGAGCATGGTTCAGCGCATAGACCGCATCACAAGGTGCCAGCCGTGTGGCCGCGCCGTGGGCGTGGAGCGCGGCTTCCCAGTGCTGGGCCTGGGCATGGCGCTGACCCAGCGTCCACAGGCGCTGCGCTTCTTTGGCATGGCGGGCATGAGGTGCAGCGGCTTGGGCCATCGTGCGGGACTCGCGGTTCGGTTTCGGCGGAAATCTAGGCAACGCGCTCAACGCCCTGCTGTTTCGCCTTGACGGGTTTGGTGGCGATGACCATCAACGAGATGCCGTTGAAGAACCAGATACCCTGGATGTTCCAGTCGGTGTATTTGGAAATGACGTTGGTCAGCGTGTAGGGCGTGTACCAGCAGTTGTGATCGGGGTGTACGACTTCGACGAAAGTCTCGTTGCCATCGACGTAGTCGAAATGACGCGAATGGCACTGGTAAGCGTCAGGCACCGTGATCACCACCGTCGGCGCGTCGATGGCGTCGATCTGCGACAGAAAGCTTGCGACATCGGCCACGTGCTCCATCACCTCGGGCACCAGGATCAGGTCGTAAGGCTCGGTCACGTCGTCCATCTGCGAAAGCAGTCGGCCGCTGACATGCGGTGCCAGGCCCGCCAAGGCCTCTGCATGCACATCGAAACCGTCGAGCGCCACGCAGTGAGGCTCTAGCGCCAGGTGCAACGAGCTTTTCGGATCGGTGATGGGCCAGTCGGCGCAACCCATGTGCAGCACGCGCTTTCCGGCGCACAGGCGTGCGAAAGCATCGATACGAGGGGTGCCCTCCAGTTCCCTGGACACCTGCACGCGTTGAACGAAATACGGCGCATGCCTGGATTCGAGCGCCGACCGCAGCGGGGTGGGGTGGTCGCTGGGGGCTGAGGGCAGCGCGGGAATGTCGGGAGGAGCTCCGACAGTAGCGCCGGCAGGAGCGTCGGCGGGATCAGCGGCAGAGGCGGCAGCCGCGTCGTCGATGACCCGCCCACCGGCATCGAAGCGCCTGGTGTGCAGCGTTTCGTAGCACTGCTTCGTGCTACCCCACGCCTGACGCGCGTAGACGGTACCGCTGCCGGCATAGGCAGCGCCGGTGAAATGCTCTGGAATGAACATGTGGCTCGGCAGAATGCTCAGGCCGGCATAGTTGTAGCGACGGTAAGAGTCGGTCAGGCGCAGCGGCCCGACGGTCTTCCAGGCCATGTCGTTCACGACGCTGGCTTCGGCCTTGATGTCCAGAATGATCTGGCCGACGAAGGCGTTCTTGGGCGCACAGGCGAAATACCCGGCAGCGATCAGCCCCGGTCTGGCGAGTTCGCTTTCCCAGCACGCGAAGGCTTCGAATTCGAGCAGCCAATCGTCCAGTGGCCGAATGCAGATGCTGTCCGCATCCACCACGAAGCCGCCATGCCGGTACAGGATTTCCCAGCGCATCATGTCGGCCACGCCGTTCAGTTCGCGCTTGGACATCTCGCGCATGTGGTCGGTGTTGATCCAGTCCGTGTGGGCCAGCTCTTCGTTGCCCCAGACATTCACGGTCCAGTCCGGATTGCGTTCGGCCCAGGTGCGGATGCAGTTGTCGGGCCGGCGTGACTCGTCGCCGACCCAGATGGTGTGAATGGTCTTGGGTATCACGCACTGCTCCTCTTGCCAACGCCAGCGGCCGACGTTCGCAAAGGTCTGCGAACGAATCGAAACTAGATGCCGATCGCCCGAGGCGGGCGGCTGTTGGCAGAACGTTAGGCCGCGGCGTCTGCCTTGAAGCGTCGATTACATCGGCCTTTGTTCGCCATCTGTGAGCACGGTGGTGGCGCCGCGCGGGCGCTGCAGCCCGTCAGTGACCGATGGCGCGCAGATACGCCTCGCAGCGCGCCAGTTGCGCCAGGCTGACGTATTCGTCGGCCTGGTGCGCCTGCGAGATCGAACCCGGGCCGCAGACCACGGTGGCGATGCCCGCACCCTGGAACAGACCAGCCTCGGTGCCGAAGGCGACCAGCGTCGTTTCCTTTGCGCCTGCAAGCTGCTGCGCGAACGCTACCGCCGGGTCGCCGGGCGGCGCCTGGAAGGCGGGCATGCCGCAGATCGTCTCGAAGCGGATGCCGGCCGTGGGTTCGACCGCTTTCATGGCCGGCTCCAGCGTCGCGGCGTACTCGGTCACCTGGCGCTGCAGCGCCGGCACGTCGGCACCCGGCAGCTCGCGAAATTCGTAATGGAAGCGGCAATCCTCCGGCACCACATTGTCGGCAATGCCGCCTTCGACGACGCAGACCGACGCCGTGGTGTACGGCACCTCGTAGCCCGCCTGCCGCGGACCGCTGTCGCGCAGTTGTCCGGCGATGCCACTGATGCGCGCGATGACCTGGGCCGCGGTCTCTACCGCGTTGACCGCCATCGACGTCTGCGACGAATGCGCCGCCTTGCCACGCACACAGCAACGCCAGCGCCAGACTCCCTTGTGGGCGGTGGCAGGCACCATCTCGGTCGGCTCGCCGATCAGGCACAGCCGTGGTGCGATGCCGGCTTCGCGCAGGTCGGCAATCAACTGCCGGGCGCCGTCGCCGCCGGTCTCCTCGTCGTAGCTGAAGGCGTAGTGCAATGCGAAAGGCAGGTCGGCCGCCTGCCAGCGCGCGGTCTGCGCCACCACCAGGCCGATGTAGCTCTTCATGTCGGCGCTGCCGCGGCCGTAGAGGCGGCCGGTCCTGACCTCGGCGCTGAGCGGGTCGACCGTCCAGGACTGGCCGTCCCAGGGCACGGTGTCGGTGTGGCCGGAGAGCACCACGCCGTTCGGCTTGCCTGCGCCGATGGTCGCGAACAAGTTGGCCTTGCGGCCTTCGGCGTCACGCGTGATGCGCAGCGGCACGTTCAAGCCGCGCAGGTGGTCGGCAATGCACTCGATCAGCGGCAGGTTCGAGTCGCGGCTGACGGTGGGGAAACGCACCAGCCGTTGCGCCCATTCGAGGGCTTCGGCGGAGGGCTGGGCAGTGGCGGTGTGGCTGTTCATGGGCCGAATGTAGCCGGCTACGATGGCGCTCCGCTTCGACCCTTGCGACTGCCGTGCCGATTGTTGCCATCGACCCCACCACCATCCGCGCTGCAGCGGTGCGCATCGCTGCCGACGTGCGGCGCACGCCTTTGATGCGCTTGCCGGGCGCAGCCTTGGGTGTCGACGTGGCCGAGCTGTGGCTGAAGCTGGAACACCTGCAACTCAGCGGCAGCTTCAAGGCCCGCGGCATGTTCAACCGGATGCGTTCGCAGACGGTGCCCGCGGCAGGCGTGATCGTGGCTTCGGGGGGCAACGCCGGCATTGCGGTGGCAACCGCGGCGCGCGCCTTGAACGTGCCGTGCGAGGTTTTCCTGCCCGAGCTGGCCAGCGCCGCCAAGCGCCAGGCGCTGGCCGGGCTGGGTGCGAACACCGTGGTCGGCGGTGCGGTCTATGCCGACGCGCTGGCGGCCTGCCTGCGGCGCCAGCGCGAAACCGGTGCGCTGCTGATGCACGCTTACGACCAGGCCGAAGTCGTCACCGGCGCCGGCACGCTGGCCGCCGAAATCGAAGCCGAAGCCGGGCTGCCCGACCGGGTACTGGTGAGCGTGGGCGGCGGCGGCTTGATCGGTGGCATCGCGGCCTGGTTCGGGTCGCGCACACGGGTGGAGGCGCTGGAGCCGGTGGGCGCACCGACGCTGCATGCAGCGCGCACCGCTGGAACGCCGGTCGACGTGACGGTGAGCGGGGTGGCGGCCGACGCGCTCGGTGCGAAGCGCTTCGGCGAGATCGCCTGGTCGATCTGCCAGCGCCATGTCGTGGCCAGCCACCTGGTCGACGACGAGGCCATCGGCGCGGCGCAACGGCAACTGTGGCGCGAGTTGAGGTTGGCCGTCGAGCCGGCCGCGGCACTCGGTCTGGCGGCGCTGCGTTCGGGCATCGTCCAGCCGGCGCGACATGAACGCGTCGCGCTGGTGCTGTGTGGTGCGAACTTCGACCCGGCTGGGCTCGGCTGAAACCGCTCAACCGCTTCAGACCGCCGGCATCGGCCGCGTCATCAGGATCTCGTCGTGATAGACGCCGTCGATCTCCAGCGCCCTCGGCAGCAGCCCGCAGCGCACGAAGCCGAAAGCCGCATACAGCCGTTCAGCGGCGGCGTTGCCGGCCGTGACCGACAGCGTGATCTGGTAGAGCCCTGGCATCTGCGCGGCGCAGTCCAGCGCGGATTGCAGCAAGGC
>JALYUN010000158.1 GCA_030853725.1 Pseudomonadota bacterium
GGTCGGAGCTACCCCGCTGGCGCCAGCGCCGACGCGCGCCGTGCACAAACCAGCGCCATCAGTCCACAACCCGCAGCAGCCCAGAAGACCGCGGCGAAGCCCAGGCTCGAGATCAGCCAGCCACCACCAATGCCACCCAACACGCCAGACAAACCATAGCCGAGCGTGGTGTACAGCGCCTGCCCGCGCCCCCGCAGCCGACCGGGAAAGTAGCGGTGGACCAGCGCAATGCAGGCCGAATGGTGGGCCGCGAAGGTGATGGCATGGGAAGCCTGCGCCAGCGCCAGCACCGGCCAGAAGCCACCACCCGCGGCCGTGGCGGCGAAACGCAGTGCGGTGGCAACGGCCGCCACTTCCAGCCACCGGTGCGGCCGCAAGCGGCCGAACCAGCGGCCCTGGGTCCAGAAGAAAACGATCTCGACCGCGATGCTGACTGCCCAGAGCGCACCGACCGCCGACTTGCGGTAGCCCAGAGAAACCAGGTACAGCGACAGGAACGCATAGACGCTGGTGTGCGCCAGCACCGTGAAGAAGATCGAAGCGAAGAACCAGGCCACCGCCGGCTGGCGCAGTACCGGCCAGACCGCTGGCGCACGCGCCCCTTGCACCACCGGGTCGCGTGGGGTCTGCAGGCGCAGTGCTGCCACCAACAGCAACGCGTTCATGACCGCTACGAACCACGGAAAGATGCCGATACCGACCCACTGCAGCAAGGCGCCGAACGCAACCACCGCAACGATGAAGCCGACCGATCCCCAAACCCGCACGCGGCCGTAGCGCGCGGTGTCCATCGGGCCGTCACCGCTGCTGAGCAGGTGCGCGAGCGTGGCTTCATACAGCGGCACGACGCCGCTGTTGGCCAGGAACAGCAGCGTGGTCACGAAGGCCACCGGCACTGCCGCCGCGACACCCAACAGGCCCAGAGCCGACAACAACGCCCCCGCTGCGGCGATGCGAATCAGCTCGACGCGGCGCCCGCTGTGGTCGCCGGCCCAGCTCCAGGCGTACGGCGCCACCACACGGGTCCAGCTTTGCAGCGAAGCGATCGCGCCGATCACGATGGTGGAGAAGCCGAGCGACTGGAACCACAGCGGCGCAAACGGGTTGAAGAGCCCGATGGCCGCGAAGTAAGTGAATGACAGTGCCCCCAAGGCGCCTAGCGTGCCGGCCCCCTGAGGGGAAGCAGGCGGCTTCGGAGCGGCTGGGCGCCGCCTGAACAGCGCACCGAAGCGGGCCAACGGCGCAGCTGCCATCACCGCAGCCGCTTCAGTCTGGGGCGATGCTGCCGGGGATGGCTGCGGTGGCAATCACCACATCGCCGCATTGCGCACGGTGGCGCAGTGCGTGGTCCATCACTACCAGCGCCAGCATGGCTTCGGCGATAGGCGTGGCGCGGATGCCGACGCAGGGGTCGTGGCGGCCGTGCGTTTCCACCATCACCGGCTGACTTGCACGGTCGACCGAGCGCCGCGGCGTGCGGATCGAACTGGTGGGCTTGACGGCGATGCTGACCACCAGGTCCTGCCCGGTGCTGATGCCTCCGAGCATGCCACCGGCACGGTCGCTGGCGAAGCCTTCGGGCGTCAGTTCGTCGCCGTGTTCGGTGCCGTGTTCCGTTACGGTTTTGAATCCACTCCCGATCTCGACCCCCTTGACCGCGTTGATGCCCATCATCGCGTGGGCGATGGCTGCGTCGAGCTTGTCGAACAGCGGTTCACCCAGCCCCACCGGCATGCCGCGGGCGCGGACCTCGATGCGGGCGCCGCAGGAATCACCGGCCTTGCGCAGCGCGTCCATATGCGCTTCCAGCTGCGGCACGATGGCTTGGTTCGGAGCGAAGAAGGGGTTGTTCGGAATGTGCTCGGTGCTGTCGAAGGGAATCTCGATCTCGCCCAGCGCGCTCATCCAGCCGACGAAGGTGGTGCCGTAGTTTTCGAGCAACCACTTCCTGGCGACCGCACCGGCCGCGACCATCGGCGCCGTCAGCCGGGCACTGGAACGCCCGCCGCCCCGCGGGTCACGGTGCCCGTACTTGCGCCAGTAGCTGTAGTCGGCGTGCCCCGGGCGGAAGGTGTCGAGCAGATTGCCGTAGTCCTTGCTGCGCTGGTCGGTGTTGCGGATCAACAGGCAGATCGGCGTGCCGGTGGTCAGGCCCTCGAACACGCCCGAGATGATCTCGACCGCATCGGGCTCGTTGCGCTGCGTGACATGGCGACTGGTGCCGGGCCGGCGGCGGTCCAGGTCGTGCTGGATGTCGGGTTCCGACAACGCGAGTCCGGGCGGACAGCCGTCGATGACGCAACCGATGGCAGGGCCGTGGCTTTCGCCGAAGTTGGTGACGCGAAACAGATGGCCGAAGGTAGATCCAGGCATCAGCGAATTGTAGGGACGGCACTGAACAACAGCGACCGTGCGCGAGCGAGGCGCAGCGAACCCACCAGGTGAAGCAGCGGAACCGGCTTTGCCGGGCCGCCAGCGAGCGCCCCCCTGGGGGGCAGCGACCGTCAGGGAGCATTGGGGCCAACAACCCCCGGCCAGTCTTTGATATACGCCTTGAGCATCTTGTTTTCGAAGTCCTGCGCGTCGACCACCGTCTTGGCCACGTCGTAGAACGAGATCACGCCCATCAGCGTGCTGCGGTCCAGCACCGGCATGTAGCGCGCATGGCGCAGCAGCATCATGCGCCGCACTTCGTCGATCTCGGTGGCGGGCGTGCAGGTCAGCGGCGCGTCGTCCATCACCGAACGCACGCGCCGTTCACCGAAGCTGCCCTGGTTGGCGACGGCTGCGCGAATCACTTCGCGAAACGTCAGCATGCCGACCAGTTCGCCGTGTTCCATCACCACCAGCGAGCCGATATCGAGCTCGGCCATGGTCTGCGCGGCGGTGGCCAGATGTTGATTGGGGGTGATCGTGAACAGCGTGCTGCCCTTCACGCGCAACATATCGGCGACTTTCATGGCAAGGGGTCCGGGGGCTGAAGCGGCCGTGGTGGGTGTCAAAACAATATAGCCCACAATCCTTCGACGACAGCTTCCGCTCAGCCCCATGCCCGGTGCTTCAGACCCTGGTTTCGACACGCTGGCGATTCATGCCGGCGCTGGTCCCGATCCCACTACCGGCGCCCGTGCGGTGCCGATCTATCTCAGCACCAGCTTCGTGTTCGAAAGCAGCGAACACGCGGCCAGCCTGTTCAACCTGGAACGCGCGGGGCATGTCTACAGCCGGCTGAGCAACCCCACCAACGCGGTGCTGGAAGAGCGCATCGCGGCGCTGGAAGGCGGGGTCGGCGCGATCGCCACCGCCAGTGGGCAGGCCGCGCTGCACTTGGCGATCGTCAGCCTGGCCGGCGCCGGTTCGCACATCGTCGCGTCGACGGCGCTCTATGGCGGCAGCCACAACCTGCTGCACTACACGTTGAAGCGTTTCGGTATCCAGACCACCTTCGTGCAGCCTGGTGACATCGACGGCTGGCGTGCCGCGATCCGGCCAGAAACCAAGCTGCTGCTCGGCGAGACGCTCGGCAACCCGGGTCTGGACGTGCTGGACATTCCCACCATCAGCGCCATCGCCCACGAAGCGAAACTGCCGCTGCTGGTGGACTCGACCTTCACCACGCCGTGGCTGATGAAACCCTTCGACCACGGCGCCGACCTGGTGTTTCATTCGGCCACCAAGTTCCTCTGCGGTCACGGCACGGTGATCGGTGGGCTGCTGGTCGACGGTGGCCGCTTCGACTGGCGCGGCAGCCACCGCTTTCCGGAACTGAACGAGCCCTACGACGGCTTCCACGGCATGGTCTTCACCGAAGAAAGCCAGGAAGGCGCCCTGCTGCTGCGCGCCCGCCGCGAAGGCCTGCGCGACTTCGGCGCCTGCATGAGCCCGCACACCGCCTGGCTGATCCTGCAAGGCATCGAGACCCTGCCGCTGCGGATGGCGCGGCATGTGGAAAACACGCGCAAGGTGGTCGCATTTTTGGCGAGCCATGCGCTGGTGCAGCGGGTCGGTTATCCGGAACTCGAAGACCACCCGAGTCACAACTTGGCCAAGCAATTGCTGCCACGCGGCTGCGGCGCGGTGTTCAGCTTCGACCTGAAAGGTTCGCGCCGTCAAGGCCAGGTTTTCATCGAAGCGTTGAAGCTGTTTTCGCATCTGGCGAACGTGGGCGACTGCCGCTCGCTCGTGATCCACCCGGCTTCGACCACCCATTTCCGGATGGACGACGCGGCACTGGCGGCCGCCGGTATCGGCGCCGGGACGATCCGGCTCAGCATCGGACTGGAAGACGCCGACGACCTGATCGACGATTTGAAGCGTGCCTTCAAGGTGGCGGAGAAGGCGGCATGAAGCTGACCGTCGGCGACCGCGAAGCCTATGCCTACACCGGTGGCAAAGCGTTCGATGCGAACCTGCCCTGCCTGGTGCTGGTGCACGGCGCGCTGAACGACCACAGCGTGTGGAACCTGCTGGCGCGCTGGTTCGCGCACCACGGCCATGCGGTGCTCGCGCCCGACCTGCCGGGGCACGGGCGCAGTGCCGGGCCCGCGCTGCAAAGCGTGGAAGCGATGGGCGACTGGCTGCTGGCACTGCTGGACGCGGCCGGTGTAGCGCGCGCTGCGCTGGCCGGCCACAGCATGGGTTCGCTGGTGGCGCTGCAGGCGGCAGGCATGGCGCCGCAACGGGCCACGCGGTTGGTGATGCTGGGCAGTGTGTATCCGATGGTGGTGTCGCCCGCGCTGTTGGCATCGGCGGCCGAAACGCCGCTGCAGGCGATCGAGATGGTGGTGAACTTCTCGCACTCGACCCTGGCCGCGAAACCGTCCTACCCCGGCCCCGGCAGTTGGCTGCGCGGCGGCAGCCGTGCACTGATGCAACAGGTGCTGCGGGCTCAAGGCGACGCGACGCTGTTCCACACCGACTTTAAAGCCTGCAGCACCTATGCCGGTGGCGAAGCCGCAGCGGCGGCGGTGCAGTGTCCGGCAGAGCTTATCCTGGGTAGCGCCGACCAGATGACACCACCGCGTGCCGCGGCCGCGTTGGCCAAACTGCTGAAGGCTCCCGTGCATACGGTGCCGGCTGGCCATGCCTTGATGGCCGAAGCGCCCGACGCGGTGCTGCAGGCGATGCGCGCAGTGCTGGGCCGACCGCTCAACGGAGCTGCGCCAGCACCTGCGCCAGATGCAGCCCCTCGAAGCCCGCAAGCTGCCTGAACGCCGCCGACGCGACTCCGGGGGTCAACAGAGTGCGCTGGGCCAGTGGCGCGATGGTTTCGCGCTCCGGGTCGCACAGCATCACGAAGCGCGAATCGTCACCTTCGTCCAGCCGCGAAACCCAGTCGATCTCTACCAGCGTGGCCAGCACCGGCTCCAGTTGCAGCGGGTCGGCACGCAGCTCGCGCGCCAGCTCGGTGGGTGTCAACCCGCGGGCTTCGTCGGTGCGCGCAACTTGCAACCGCCGCAACACCGCCAGCGACAAATCGAAACGCCAGCCCGGTGTCTGCGGCCGGCTGGCCACGCGCATCTGCAAGCTGGGCGCATAGGCCGCGATCACCGCGCCCAACAGCACGATCACCCAGCTCACATAGATCCACAACAGTAGGATCGGCAAGGTCGCGAAGGCGCCGTAAATGGCCGAGTAGCTGGGCATCGAATCCACATACCAGGCCAGCACGCGCCGCGCGATCTCGAAACCGACCGCGACGAACAAGCCGCCCGCCAGCGCGTGGCGCCAACGAACCGGCGCATTCGGCACGTAGCGGTACATGCCGCCCGCGAAGCCGGCCAGCAGCCCGAACTGCGCCACATCGAGCGCTGCGGTGACGACGCTCGGCAGCGCGGTGACGAAGCCGCGTGAAACCGAAACCGCATACGACGTCAGGCTCAGGCTCACCCCCAACGCCAGCGGCCCGAGCGTCAGCGCGGCCCAGTAGACGAGGATGCGCTGCGCGATCGGGCGCGCCTTCTGCACCCGCCAGATGCCGTTCAAGGTGCGGTCGATCGTCAGCACCAGTGCCAGCGCCGTCACCACCAACAGCACCAGACCCACCGTGCCCATGCCGCGCGCATTGGTGGCAAATTGCCGCAGCGATTGCAGCACCGGCCGCGCGATGCTGTCGGGCACCAGATTGCGCAGGAAGTAATCTTCCAGCGCTCCTTCGAAACCCGAGAACATCGGAAATGCGGTGAACACCGCCAGCATCACCGTCACCAGCGGGACCAGCGCGATCAGGGTGGTGAAGGTCAGGCTGCTGGCGGTCAGCCCGAGGCGGTCTTCGCGAAAGCGCCGGCGCAGTGTGCGCACCGTGTTGAACCACGGCCAAGTGCGCAGCGTCTGCAGCACCACGCCGACGCTCTCATGGTCCTTCAAATGCGTGTCCACGGGGCGGGTTGGGTGGATGCGCATGCTGGCTATGATGCCAGCGTGACCCCCCGCCTCGAGATTCATCCTGTCGTCCGTTCGACGCGCGCCGTAGCGCTGCTCAGCTTGATCGGGCTGATCGTCCTCGGGCTCGCCTGGGAGCTGTGGCTGGCCCCCACCGGTCACGGCACGCTGGCGCTGAAGGTGTTGCCACTGCTGCCCTGCGTGATGGGACTGCTGCGCCACCGCATGTACACCTTCCGCTGGTTGAGTCTGCTGGTGTGGCTGTATTTCATGGAAGGCGTTGTGCGTGTCTACGGTGAACGCGGCACCGGACAAGTGCTGGCAGCGCTGGAGATCGCGCTGAGCCTGCTGCTGTTCAGCGCCAGCGCCGTCTACATTCGCTGGCGCCTGCGCACGGCACCGCCCGCAACCCCAACGCTGGCGACGCCATGACGCTGATCGAACAATTGCAGGCCGCTTGCGGCCCGACGCAGGTGCTGACCGAAGGCGACCGCAGCGCGTGGCAGCAGGACTGGCGCCGGCGCTGGCACGGCAATTCGCTGGCGGTGGTGCGGCCGGGCAGCACCGCCGAAGTCGCTGCCGTGGTCAAGGCCTGCGCCGCGGCCGGCACCACGATCGTGGCGCAGGGCGGCAACACCGGGTTGGTCGGTGGTTCGGTGCCCGACGACAGCGGCACACAGGTGCTGCTGAGCCTGCAGCGCATGAACCGCATTCGCGCGATCGACGAAGCCAACCTGACCTTGACGGCCGAAGCCGGCTGCGTGCTGCAGACGCTGCAGCAGGCGGCCCGCGAGCACGGTCTGTTGCTGCCATTGAGTCTGGCGTCCGAGGGCAGTTGCACCATCGGTGGCAATCTGGCCACCAATGCCGGCGGCACGCAGGTGCTGCGCTGGGGCAATACCCGCGAGCTGTGTCTCGGTCTGGAAGTGGTCACCGCAAACGGCGAAGTCTGGGAGGGCCTGACAGGGCTGCGCAAGGACAACACCGGCTACGACCTGCGCGACCTGTACATCGGCAGCGAAGGCACGCTCGGCATCATCACCGCAGCGACCTTGAAGCTGGCACCGCTGCCGGCGGCCAGCACCACGGCGCTGGCGGCTTGCGCTTCGCTCGACGGCTGCGTGGCGTTGTTGAAGCTGGCGAGAACACGACTCGGTGCCGGCCTGACCGGCTTCGAGGTCATGGGCCGCAACGCACTCGACCTGGTGGCAAAGCATTTCCCGGCCCTGCCGCGCCCCCTGCCCTCCGCACCCTGGACGGTGCTGCTGGAGCACAGCGACACCGAAGGCGAGCAGCAGGCCCGAACCCGCTTCGAAGCGCTGCTGGCGGCGGCGCTGGACGCCGGCATGATCGACGATGCGGTGGTGGCCGAAAGCCTGGCGCAGTCGAAAGCGCTCTGGCACCTGCGTGAATCGATTCCGCTGGCGCAGGCCGAAGAAGGGCTCAACATCAAACACGACATCTCGTTGCCGGTGTCGGCGATACCCGGCTTCGTGGCCCGCA
>JALYUN010000007.1 GCA_030853725.1 Pseudomonadota bacterium
GCCGTGATGTGCTGATCGTCTACGACGACCTGACGCAACATGCCCGCGCCTACCGCGAACTGTCACTGCTGCTGCGGAGGCCGCCGGGACGCGAGGCCTTCCCTGGCGACATCTTCTATATCCACTCTCGGCTGCTCGAACGCTCGACGCATCTCAGTGCGGAACGCGGCGGCGGATCGATGACCGCGCTGCCGATCATCGAAACCGAGGCCGAGGACATCTCGGCTTACATCCCGACCAATTTGATCTCGATCACCGACGGGCAGATCTATCTGTCGCCCACGTTGTTCGAACTGGGCGTGCTGCCCGCGGTGGATGTGGGCAAGTCGGTATCGCGGGTCGGTGGCAAGGCGCAGCGGGGGCCCTTTCGCGCGGTGGCCGGTGACCTGAAGCTGGCCTATGCGCAGTTCGAGGAACTCGAGTCGTTTTCGCGCTTCGGCGCGCGGCTCGACGACGCGACCAAGAAGACCATCGGGCATGGCCAGCGCATCCGCGCCTGCCTGAAGCAACCGCAGTTCGACCCCGTGGCGGTGCCGGCGCAGATCGCCGTCCTGCTGGCGTTGACCGCTGGCCTGTTCGACACCGTGCCGCTGCCGCGCATGGCCGAGGCGCAGCGCGCGGTTCAGGCTTCGACGGCCCAGCTTGCAGCGCCCCTGCTTGAACGCATGGTCGGTGCAGACAAGTTGAACGACGACGATCGCCGAGCCATCACCGATGCTGCCGGCGCCGCGTTGCAGCCCTTCCTGCCCGAGCCGGGTGCCGAGCCTGCGGACAAGGGCACGTCATGAGCGACAGCATCGCAGCGCTGCGCCGCAAGATCGCCGGTGCCGGCGACCTGCACGCCGTGGTGCGGACGATGAAGGCGCTGGCGGCTTCGAGCATCGGCGAATACGAGCGATCGGTGCGCGCGCTGGCCGGCTACGACCGCGTGGTCTCGCTCGGCCTGGGCGAATGCTTTCGTCAGGCGAGAACACGGGCCGACGCCGCGCCCGAGCCGGTGGCTGCAGGGGCAGCCGCCCGTGTCGGCGTCATCGTTTTCGGATCGGACCAGGGGCTCGTCGGCCCCTTCAACGACGTGATCGTCGACCATGCGCTCGCCGCGCTGGCGACCCTGCCCGGCCAGCCCCGGGTGTGGGCCGTCGGCGAACGGGTGCAGGCGCGCCTGAAGGAGGCGGGGCTGGACGTGGTCGGCACCTATGCGGTGCCGGGCTCGGTCGAGGCGATCGCACCGCTCGTGGCGCAGATCCAGATCGACAGCGAAGCCGACCGCGCGGACGGCGCCCCCGATCGACTGGGGCAGGTGCGGGTCTTTCACAACCGGCCCCTGGCCGGTTCACTGTACGAGCCGGTCGGCCAGCGCCTGTTGCCGCTGGATGCCGCCTGGCAGCAAAGCCTTGCCGCCGTGCCCTGGCCAGGCAAGATCGGGGCCGAAGTGCTGGACCATGGCGCGACGACGCTGCGTGCGTTGATCCGCGAATACCTGTTCATCTCACTGTTCAGGGCCTGCGCCGAATCGCTGGCGAGCGAGAACGCCAGCCGGCTGGCGGCCATGGAACGTGCGGATCGCAACATCAAGGACCTGCTTGAAAATCTGCACGGCAGCTTTCACCGGCTGCGCCAGGGTTCGATCGACGAAGAGCTCTTCGACGTTACCGCCGGCTACGAAGCCCTGGCCCAACCGTGACCCGGCGCGGGTGCGCACATGCAAGACTCGACATGAATTCGAAAACCATGAAAGCCCCGAAAGCGCCCGGGACCCCGACCCTGGGCGCCGACGAGCGCGCCCGCATGGACGCTTACTGGCGCGCCGCGAACTACCTGTCGGTGGGACAGATCCACCTTGCCGACAACCCGCTGCTGAGGCGGCCATTGGCTCTCGGAGACGTCAAGCACATGCTGCTCGGGCACTGGGGCACGACGCCCGGGCAGAAGAACTACCTGCTGGCTTCGCATGTCTGGCGCCAGGACCACAACGGCTTCACGCACCAGGACCCGGGCTTCATCGACCATGTGGTCAACAAGAAGGCCGAGATCGCGCGCGTGTGCCGGCCCCCGGACGCGAACTGCCCGCTGTCGGTGATGGACCAGGCGGTCAAGCAC
>JALYUN010000016.1 GCA_030853725.1 Pseudomonadota bacterium
ACGCCGGTGCGGCCGTTGGCGGGCTGCTGAATGCGCTCGGCGGCGCCCTCGGCGGACCCCACCGTTACGCGCCGGTCGACTTCCGCACCCTGGCGGCGATGCTGCCGACGTCGCTGAACGGCTTGCCGCGCGCTGCCACCGAAGGTGCCAACAAGCAGGCGATGGGTGTGCATGCGTCGTCGGCGACCGCGCGCTACGGCCGCGGCGCAGCGGGTGTCATCGAAGCCAAGATCAGCGATGTGTCCGGCGTTTCCGGACTGATCGGCATCGCCGGCAGCCTGGAGCAAACGGTCGACTCCGAAAGCCCCGATGGTTTCGAGCGCGATGTCCAGGTCGGCGGCCGCCGGGTGCATCAGAAATTCACCAACGCCGACCGCCACGCCGAGTTGCAGTTGTTCGTCGGCAAGCGCTTCGAAGTCGACCTCGACGGCCATGGCGTCGACATGAAAGCGCTCGAGCGCGCACTCAGCGAGATCGACCTCAACCGGCTCGAAGCGATGAAGGATGCCAATCCGCTGAAGCAGTAACCGCGCTCGGCCACCCCCCTTTGACCGGTGCTGTAATGTTCGATCACCCAAAACAATTGGAGATCGTCATGTCCCTGCGCATCAACGACATCGCCCCCGACTTCACCGCCGAAACCACCCAAGGTCCGATCCACTTCCACGAGTGGATCGGCGACAAGTGGGCGGTGCTGTTCTCGCACCCGAAGGATTTCACGCCGGTTTGCACCACCGAACTCGGCTACATGGCCAAGATCGAGCCCGAGTTCACCAAGCGCAATGCCAAGCTGATCGGCCTGTCGGCCGACCCGGTGGACCGCCACGCCGACTGGTCCAAGGACATCGAGGAAACCCAGGGCCACATGCCCAAGTACCCGATGATCGGCGACCAGGACTTGAAGGTGGCCAAGCTCTACAGCATGCTGCCGGCCGATGAAGTCGGCGCCGACGGTCGCACCGCGGCCAACAACGCTACCGTGCGCACGGTCTTTGTGATCTCGCCGGACAAGAAGATCCAGATGATGATGACCTACCCGATGACCACCGGGCGCAACTTCGACGAAATCTTGCGCGTGATCGACTCGATCCAGCTCACCGCCAAGTACAAGGTGGCTACGCCAGTGAACTGGAAGAAGGGCGAAGACGTGATCATCGTGCCTTCGGTCAGCGACGAAGACGCGAAGAAGATGTTCCCCGGCGGATTCAAGACCCACAAGCCATACCTGCGCACCACCAAGCAGCCCGGCTGACCGGTCAGCGCATCAGGTCCTGCAACGTGGCCAGCGTGTCGGCTTCGTGCAGCGGCTTGTCGCTGCGAATCCGCAGCATGCGCGGAAATCGCACTGCGATGCCGCTCTTGTGTCGCGGGCTCGCTTGGATGCCTTCGAAACCCAGCTCGAACACCAGCGTCGGTTTCAAGCTGCGCACGGGGCCGAATTTTTCCAGCGTGGTGGCGCGGATGATGCGGTCGACCTGCTTGATCTCTTCATCGGTCAGCCCCGAATAGGCCTTGGCGAACGGCAGCAGTTGCAGTCCTTCGCTGTCGCGTGGCGGGGCCGGCTCGCGTCGTTCGATGGCGTCGACAACGCTCTGCGCTTCGGCCGCATCGACCGGCGTGCGGTTCCAGACCGCGAAGGTGTAGTCGGTGTAGAGGCTGGCTCGTCGGCCATGGCCGGCCTGGGCGTAGATCAGCACTGCGTCGGCCGTCAGGGGGTCGACCTTCCACTTCCACCAGGTGCCGTCGGACTTGGTGCGGCCGACACCGTAACGTGAGGCGCGTTGCTTGAGCATCAGCCCTTCGACCCCACGCTCCCGCGCTGTGCCGCGCAACACCGCCAGCGCGGTCCAGTCGGCGCCTTCAACCATCGGTGAAACCCGCAGGCCCGTGTCCTGCGCCAGTGTTTCCAGTTGCGAACGACGCGCTTGCTGCGGCTGCGCACGCAGGTCAGCGCCGCCGGCTTCCAGCAGGTCGTAGGCCAGCAGCACCACCGGCGCTTCGGCCAGCAGCTTCTTCGGCAAGGTCTTGCGGCCGATGCGCTGCTGCAGGCGGTTGAACGAACCCGGCACGTCGGCCGAATCGTCCCAGACCAGCAGTTCACCGTCCACCACGGTCCCGTCGGGCCAGGCCATCGCAGCGGCGGCCACTTCGGGGAAGCGCTCGGTGACGAGTTCTTCGCCCCGCGACCAGATCCAGACCTGCGAAGCCCGCCTGACGACCTGGGCACGAATGCCGTCGTACTTCCATTCGACGATCCAGTCGGCAGGATTACCCAGGCTGACCGGTTCCGCCTGCAGCGCATGCGCCAGGAAAAACGGATAGGGTTGGCCGGGCGAGGTGGGCCCGCTCTGGTCGGCCGCCGCGACCAGTTCGACGAACCGGGTCGCGCTCGGAGTGCTGCGCACTTCAGTCCAGCCCACCATGCGTTGCGCCAACAGCTTCGGGTCGAGCCCCGCATGCTCGGCCAGCGCGCGCTGCACCAGGAGCTTGCTGACGCCGACACGAAAGCCGCCGCCGATCAGCTTGACCAGCAGGAATCGGCCGTCGGCATCGAGCTCGTCCCACGCGGCTTCGATGCGCCGCAGCTGCTCCGGCGGCGGCAGACCGCGCAACGGCAGCAGCCGCTCTTCGATCCACACCGACAGCCCTTCGTCGCTGCGCTGCGAGCCCGGCGGCAGCACGTGGGCGATGGTTTCGGCCAGGTCACCGACCGCGTGGTAGCAGGCGTCGAACAGCCAGTTGTCGATGCCGGCAATGCGGCAGGCGGCTTCGCGCAGCAGCGAAGTCGGCATCACCTGCCGCGGCTTGCCGCCAGCCAGGAAGTACACCGCCCACGCGGCGTCCGCGGGGGCGGCGTCGGCGAAGTAGCGCACCAGCGCCGCCACCTTGTCGCGGGTGGCGGTGCTGGCGTCGAGTTGTTGGTAGAGCGCGGCGAAGCGGCGCATCGTCAGCTGGCTTCCGTGCCGGCCGCGACTTCTGCGGTGGCTGTCGATGGGGCGGCAGACGATACAACCGCATCGCCATCGCCATCGCCATTGCCATTGCCATTGCCATTGCCATCTTCGCTGCCGTATTCGGTTGCGAAACTGCCAGCTTGCAGGCCGTGCTGTTCCAGCCAGCGCACCATCACGGCTTCATAGCCGTGGGTGACGATGACGCGGCTGGCACCGGTAGCGGCAATGGCGCGCTGCAGGCCGGGCCAGTCGGCATGGTCGCTGAGCACGAAGCCGCGGTCGACGCCATGGCGTCGGCGGGCACCCCGCAGTTGCATCCAGCCACTGGCGAAAGCGTCGCTGAAGTCACCCAGCTTGCGCGACCAGGCGCTGCCCATCACACCCGGCGGCGCCACCACCAAGGAACGCGGCGGCGCCTTGCCGTCGACCAGTGCCGTCGGCGGCAGCACGACACCGACCTGCCGGTAGGCTGCGTTCAAGGGCTCGACCGCGCCGTGGACCCCGATCGGACCGATGCCCGGGTCGACCCCGGCGAGCATGCGCTGCGCCTTGCCGAAGCTGTAGCCCAGCAGCAGGCTGACCCGGCCGGCCTCGGCATTGGCGGCCCACCAGGCGTTGATCTGGCTCATCACGTCGCGCTGCGCGGCCCAGCGGTAGATCGGCAGACCGAAGGTGCTCTCGGTGATGAAGCAGTCGCAGCGCACCGGCTCGAAGGGCGCGCAGGTGGCGTTGTGGTCGTCGTCGTGGTGGCCGCTGATGAAGTAGTCGCCCGATGCCACCCAGACCCGCCCCCGGTGTTCGACCCGCACCTGGGCCGACCCGAGCACGTGGCCCGCCGGATGCAGACTGACGTGCACACCGTTCAGCGCAACGGGCTCGCCGTACGCCAGGCCCTGCAGCGTGATGCCTTCCCCCAGCCGCGCCCGCAACACCCCTTCACTGATGGCGGTAGCCAGATACGCGCCATGCCCACGCCGCGCATGGTCGGCATGGGCATGCGTGACCACCGCGCGCGCCACCGGCCGCCAGGGATCGATATGAAAATCCCCCGCCGGGCAGTACAGCCCCTGCGCGGTCTGAACGATCAAGTCATCAGAAACTGCCATCAGCAACGATAGCCACCCGCCAAAATACCCCCACGCCAACACAACCAGCCAAGCAAAGCGAAGGCGCCCCCCAAGCAACCGCAGCGGAACCGGCTCCGCCGGGCCGCATGGGGTGCCCCCTGGGGGGAGCGCCAAAGGCGCTTCGGGGGGGCTCTAGTACCGACCAGTGATGCCGGCAATGCGCATGTACACACTGGCGGCCCAAGCCACGGCGCCGCGGTTGAGCCAATTGCGCCAGCCGGCGTGCAAGCTGTTGGTGACGATTTCGGTGGACACGGCATAGGCCTGCTCGAAGCGGGCCGTCAGCGCAGCTGCGAAGTCGGGGTCGCGCACCATCACGTTGGCTTCCAGGTTCAGCAGCAACGACAGCGGGTCGATGTTGGAACTGCCGACCGTGGCCCATTCGGCGTCCACCACCGCCACCTTGGCGTGCAGAAAGGCGGGGGTGTATTCGTAGATGTGCACGCCGTGGGCGCGCAGCTCGTCGTACAGCGCGCGCGCGGCCATCGCCGCAATGCGGTAGTCCGCCCGCCCTTGCAACAACAAGCGCACTTGCACGCCGCGTTTGGCGGCGTTGCGCAGCACGCGACGAAAACTGCGGCCAGGGTAGAAATACGGCACGGCGATGTCGACCCGCACGCGCGAGCGGCGAATCGCTTCGACATAGCTGCGCTCGATGGTGCGGCGCTGACGCAGGTTGTCGCGCACCAGAAACGCCGCACGCACCGGCAGCACTGCCGGCTCGCTCGACTTGCTGCTGCGGCTGCGCAGGGTCTTGACCAGGTCGATGGTGCCGGCTACCGGCCTGTCGCTCTTCACCAATTCACTCAATTCGTGGCGCCAGGCGCGCGCCAGATGCGCGCGGGCCCACATCGCGCGCGCCGTGTCGTGCACCGACTGCACCAGCGGGCCGCGCAACTGCACCGCGAAGTCCAGTCGCGGCGTGTCGGTCCAGCCGTGGCGCAGGTCGTGCCGATCGTCGATCAGGTTGATGCCACCGACGAATGCCACGACCCCGTCGCAGACACACAACTTGTGGTGCAGCCGGCGCAACTGCCCCGGCTGGAACCAGGCATACCAGCGGTCCAGCGGGCGAAAGACTTCCAGCTCCACACCGGTACCGGCCAGCAGGGCGCGCAGTGGCGCGAGCAGGGTCCGAGTACCGAAGCCGTCGACCACCACATGCACCGCCACACCGCGTGTAGCCGCGCGGCTCAGCGCTGCGGCGATGGCGGTAGCGGCCGGGTCGTCATGAAAGATGTAGGTGGCCAGCCAGACCTCGGCCGTGGCCGCATCGATAGCGGCTTCCATGCGCGGGAACAGCGCATCGCCGCCCTGCAGCAATTCGACCTGATTACCACCGATGAACCGGGGCGACGGGATCGTCGCCCAGGACTTCAGGCGCGCCAGGTCGCCTTCGGACATGGCTTCAATCGGGTTCGAGTTCGGCCACCAGGGGCAGGTGGTCGGACATGCGGGCCCAGGTGGTGCCGCGCGGCACCATCGTCGAACGGCACGAGAGGCCCCGCAGGTAGAAACGGTCGAGCGCGAACACCGGCGCCAGCGAAGGGAAGGTGTTGCAGGCTCCGCGCCGCGTGCCCGGCGCAGCGGCACGCGACAGCCCCAACTCGCGCATCGGCAAATCGAGCTTCTCGCCCCAGTCGTTGAAGTCGCCGGCCACCACCAGCGGCGCGCCGGCCGGCACCACGTTGCGCACGAAGTCCGCCAGACGCTGCACCTGGCGCACCCGGCTGCTGTGCGACAAACCGAAGTGCACCACCACCGCGTGGATCGTGGACCCGTTCCACACCACCGGCACATGCAGCAAACCGCGCTGCTCGAAGCGGTGGTCGCTGACGTCGTGGTGCCCCACGTCGCCCATCGGCCAGCGCGACAGCAACGCATTGCCGTGCTCACCGCCGCGCGTGACGGCGTTGGTGCGGTAGGCCACGTCGTAGCCTTCGGGGGCCAGGTAGTCGGCCTGCCCGCCCTGTGGCCAACCGAAGCTGGTGCGGTCGAAGCGGCGTGCTTCACCGGTGTGGAACAACCGCACTTCCTGCAGAAAGATCAAGTCGGCATCGAGTGCTTCGACCGCCAGCCCCAGGTTGTGGATTTCCAGCCGTTTGCGCGGGCCCATGCCGCGCACGCCTTTGTGGATGTTGTAGGTGGCCACGCGAAGAGAACCGAAGCCGGTATAGGGCGGCATCAGGCTCGATTGCAGTGGGTTCAGACCGGTCATGGGCTTGGGGGTGTAGCGAAGTGGGGAAGCTGCCGAATGGCTTCGGCGTTGCTCGGCGAGAAGCATCGTGCCGCAGCTTCCTGCCAGGGCATCCAGGCATAAGCCTGATGTTCTCGTGGGCTGAGTCTGACCGAGATTCCACCGGGCACGGTCAGGCCGAAGACATGTTCGGTGTTGTGCAGCACGCCGGGCGCGTAGCGAGCGCGCCAGCGCGGGTAGATCTCGTAGTCGTTGACGCGTTGCCAGTCGCGCAGCGTGCCTGCAGTGATGCCGGTTTCCTCGGCCACTTCACGCCAGGCTGTCACGTCCAGCGCTTCGTCTTCAGCGTCGAGCGAGCCGGTCACGCTCTGCCACAAGCCGCGTTCGCCGGCGCGTTCGATCAGCAACACCTCCAACTCGGCAGTGTGAATGACCACCAGCACCGAACGCGGGATCTTGTAGGGGCGCGGTGCGGTACACACAACCCGCCAGTTTAGCCGGCGCCTTCCGCTGAGGGTTCGGTCGAAGCCCGTGCTGCTGCAACAAGCCTGCTGCAGCCGCACGGGCCGCCGGAATCAGAACAGGGCCGCAGCCTTTGCCAGCGCGATCCAGACCCCAATCAGAAACGGGATGCCGACGGCCAGCCAAGCCAGGACCCCCCCGACACCGAAGGCACCGCGGGCCGCAGCAGAGGCGTTACCCATGCCGCCGCCAACCGCCTCGTGCTGCAGACCGCGCTCTGCCGCCAATTCGGCATCGGTCATGAAGTTCTTCGGGTCCACCGGCTTGATCAGCAGGTTGCAGATGAAACCCACCGCCAGCATGGCAGCCAGGATGTAAAGCGTGCGGTCATAGACCAGGTTTTTCGGCACACCCGAATCGAGCTGGAACTGCCGCACGTTGGCGATCAGCACCGGCCCAAGGATGCCGGCCGCAGACCACGCCGTGAGCAACCGCCCATGAATGGCGCCAACCATCTGGGTGCCGAACATGTCGGCCAGGTAGGCCGGCACGGTGGCAAAACCCCCGCCATACATCGACAGAATCGCGCACACCGCCACCACGAACAACGCCGCCAGACCCAGGTGGCCGAGCGTGGGCATGGCGCAATAGAGCACGATGCCGATGAGGAAGAAGCAGTAGTACGTGTTCTTGCGGCCGATGTGGTCCGACACCGATGCCCAGAAGAAGCGCCCAAGG
>JALYUN010000028.1 GCA_030853725.1 Pseudomonadota bacterium
GTTTCGGCGTCGCGCGGCGTGAGTTGGTTCCAGATGCCCCAGACGTTTTCCCAGGCGTTGTAGCCCACCCCGTTGAAGAACATGTATTGATAGTCGTTGGTGCGATCGCGCCCCCAGCGGTTCTCCACGTTGATCATGTGGCGCGGCTCCAACCACTTCCACTTGGCGACCGATGGAACCACGTCGAAGGGCACTTTCTTGCCCCAGCTCTGCAGGTTCCAGATCAGCGCCTCCTCGGCCGAAATCGTCGATTCGGGTTGCAGCACCACCGGGTGCCCGGCCTTGTCACAGGTTTCGAAGAAGATGCGCGGCACACCGTTGTAGGTGTCGCCGTTGATGCCATCGGCACCGACCGCCGCAACGATGTCGGCGATCGCCACCCAGTCGGGATGCGGGTTTTGGCGCGTCCCGTTGTCCCACGGCTTGGTCGGCAGGAAGACGCGCACCCCGCGCCGTTGGAAATCTCGCACCGCACCGCGCAGTCCTTCCAGCCCACCCGGGAGGTCGCTGGCAAGATCGGTTTGGTTGCGATCGTCGATGCCAATGTTGGGGTAGACATACCAGATCAGCACGCTGTCGATCCCACCGAAGCGTGCCTGCAGATCGTCCAGATAGCGGTCGACCGTGTAGCAGCCTTGCACGGGGTCGTAGAAGTAACGGTCCTCGACCATCATCTGCGCATGCACGAAGTTCCGTTGCGCCCATTGCAATTCGGGGCGGCGGTAATTCGTGTCGTCGTAACCGATGCGAATCAGGTGTTCGCGACGCCAGTCGACAAGATCGCGGATCCAGTCGTCGGCGGTGCCAGCCAGGTCCATTTTCCAGTGACCGATCTCGGCGAAAGGCCACCCCGGCGCTTGGCCTGGCGTGGGAAGGTAGCGGCCGGTGGTGACGTGTGAGAACTTGTATTCGGCAGTCATGGCGCAGCGGTGCGGATCTGCAGGAAGGCGGCCACTTGATCCCGTGTCGGGATGCTGTCTTGCGAGCCGGCGCGCGTGCACGCCAACGCGGCAGCGGCGCTGGCCTGGCGCAGCGCGGACTGCAGCGTGACCCCGCCAGCCAGCGCGGCCACCAGCATGCCGCAAAAGGTATCGCCCGCGGCCGTGGTGTCGACCGCCTGCACGTCGAAAGCCGCTTGCCGTACCTGCTGTTGACCGCAGCGCGCACGGCAACCGTGCTCGCCGAGCGTGACCACCACACACGGCACGGGCAGCGCCGCCAGCGCGCGGTCGATGTCGTCGGCGATGCCGCTGACCGAAGCCAGCTCCTGTTCGTTGACGATCAACACGTCCAGCAGCTGCAGCAGCTCCCGCGGCAGCGGCTGCGCTGGCGCAGCGTTCAGCACCACCTGGACACCGGCGCCGCGCGCGGCGGCAGCGAACGCCGCCACCGTGGCGAGCGGCGTCTCCAGCTGCAGCAACAGGTGGCTGACGCCGGCGAGCGAGGGCAGGTCACCGGGCGCGAGCGCCGCGTTGGCACCGGGCGCGACGGTGATCGCGTTCTGCGCCGCATCGGAAACGCAGATGAAGGCCGTCCCTGTCGGCTGACCCGGGATCCGTCGCGCCTGAACCCGCACCCCGGCTTCGCGCAGCGACTGTTCGATGGCGAGCCCCGCCGCGTCGTCACCGAGCGCCAGCAGCAGGGCTGTGTCGGCACCGCCGGCGCGGGCGCAGGCAACGGCTTGGTTGGCGCCCTTGCCGCCAGGGAAGGTCTTGAAGTCGCGCCCGAGCACGGTTTCACCCGGCGCCGGAATGTGTGCGGCGCGCACCACAAAGTCGAGATTGGCAGAACCGGCAACGAGGATCACGATGCAGAGCGCTCAGACAAGCGATTGGTACACCAGGTTGAAGAACTTGACCTGCAGGCGCGGCAGTTCACCGGGTACATCATCGCGCGGCAGGTGCTGCGCCAGCAGGATCGCCACCAACTGCTCGCGCGGGTCGATCGTGTAGTAGGTCGACGCGGCGCCCGACCAGCCGAAGGCGCCGGCCGACCCCAGCCGCCCGCGCAACGCCGGGTCCAGCACCACCGAGCCGCCCAGCCCGAAGCCTTCACCTGGGGTCAGATGGGCGCTGGCCACCTGCGCCGCGCTGAGCTGGTTGGCCATCATCAACTCGATGGTCTTGCGGCCGAGCAGCGACCGGCCGCGCCCGCTCCTGCCGTCGAGCAGCATCTGGCAGAAGCGCAGGTAGTCGGGCGCGGTCGAATACAGGCCACCGGCGCCGCTGCTGTAGTCGTTCAACGAACGCCCCGGTTCGACCACCGAGCGGCCCGGGCCGGGCACCAGGCCGGTGGCTGGCGGCGTGGCCGTCGCCGTCAAGGTCGCAATGCGGTCGCGCGGCCCGGCCGGCACCGCAAAGCCGGTGTCGTGCATCTGCAGCGGCGCAAGGATGTGGCGTTGCAGGAAGCGCTGGAAGGGCTCGCCCGACACCACTTCGATCAGGTGCGCCAGGACCTCGGTGTTAACGCCGTCGTAGGTGAATTGCGTACCGGGATCGGTTGCGAGTGGCACGCCGGCGACCCGCCGCGCGAAGTCCTGCAGGTCAGAGGCGCGCGACGGCGCCGCGCGCTCCAGCAGACGTGTGGCTTCTTCGGTTCCTGGCGCTCCGACCGCGAACCCTGTGGTGTGCGTCAACAGGTGACGCACCGTGAGCTGCCTGGACGGCGCACGCAGCAGCGGCGCGTCGGCATTGCCACCGGCCAGCACCTGCAGCGCCGCGAACTGCGGCAGATGAGCTGCCACCGGGTCGTCGAGCGTCAGCCGGCCTTGCTCCAGCAGCATTAGTGCACCGACTGAAGTGATGGTCTTCGTCATCGAGTAGATGCGGAAGATCGCTTCGGGCGGCATCGGCTGCTGTCGCGCCAGATCGAGATGACCGTGTGCCTGCCAGTGAACCAGACGACCGTGCCGCGCGATCATCGTCACCGCACCCAGGTAGCCGCGCGCATCGGTTGCGATCGTCATAAAGCGGTCGAGCCGCGCCAGTCTCGACTGCGAAATGCCCAGCGCGGCCGCCTCTGCGCTCGGTAGCGGAGTCGACGCTCCGCTGGCCGCCGCTGCCGCTCCCGGCAAAGCCAGCGCTGCGCAGGACGACAGGAACCAGCGGCGCTGCCTAGGCACGGGCAGTCCGGGCCTCAGAAAGTGATGCTGTGCGAAAGGTTCACCACGCGGCCGCGGCCCGACCAGTAGTTGCGGTAGCCCACCACCTGCGACCAGCTCAGGATGTAGAACTTGTTGGTCAGGTTTTCGATGCCGAGCGTGGTCTTGCCGGCCTTGCCGAAGTCGTAGTTCGCGCTGAAGTCGTAGAGCGTGTAGCCGTGGGTGTGTTCCTCTGCGCTGGTGCCCACGTTCAGGTTGCGCGACAGCAGCGTGGTTGAACCTAGCGTGACGTTGGCCGCTGGCGTGATGCGCCACGTGGCCGAAGCTCCGAACTTGTCGGGATTGATGTCCAGCACGCCGAGTTCCTTGGTCAACGGGCCGTCCGTGGTGAACCAGGACTTTCCGCTGATGTGGGAATACAGCGCAGTCAACTTGAGCACGCTAAAAGGCCGCCACTCGCCCGAGAACTCGTAACCCTTGATGTTGACCGGCACCCGGTTGAGCACGAAATCGTTGGTCGCCGGGTCGATCGACAAAGACTGGCCGAGCGCCGACTTCGACTCATAGTAGGAGCCGCCGAAAGATCCGGAACGGCCGCGCCAGTTGAAGCCGACCTCGTTGTTCTTCACGATCACTGCTTGCAGTTCCAGGATGCCGTCGACGGACTGACCTGGCTTGTTGATGTTGCGCAACGGAATGCCGACGTTGGGCAACGTGAAGCCTTTGGAGTTCGAGGCGAACAACGACCAACCGGCCGGCAGCTTGTAGATCAGGCCGATGTTCGGCAGGGTCGATGTGTAGCTCAACTCGCCGCCTTCAACCTGCACCCGCTTGCGGTAGTAGGTGGTGGTGTAGGTGTCGACCTTCAGCTTGCCGTCTTCCCGCCTTACTCCGCCCGAGACGATGACGGGCCCGATTTCGTACGAAGCCTGCACATACGGTGCGACGCTGGTGTACTTCATCGGCGGCACCCACAGGCGGTCGGTCAATGCCAGCCACTGCGAAGCCGTGTCCTCGGTCAAATCGACGCCGCCGCGCAGCTCCAGCCCCTTGGCACCAAAAATGTCGCTCTTCACATAGGAAGGTCGGAGCCCTTGCTTGCGAGACCGGATTTCGGACTGGTCGACGAGCGTGCCCAGCGGAGCGATCAACGGGTCTTGCCGGTCGTCGCCGTTTTCGGCCGGATAGCGCATGTGCTGGTCGGCGTAGTAGGCGTCGACGTTGAAGCTGCCGTCCCACACGGCGTCGTTGCGATAGGAGAGCGAGCCCTGCGAAAAGTCGTTCAATTCGGAGAGGGTGCCGAACAGGCCGGGGCGCTCGGCGGTATTGGTGGTGCCGGTGTCACGGTCACCGTCCACCAAGTGATAGTTTCCATTACCCTTGATCTTGAACTTGCTGAACGTGGCTTGGACGCGCTGCGAGTCGCCGGCGCCGAAGTTGAATCCTCCCTTGAGAAAGATGTTGTCGGCTTCCGAGTCGGCGGTGGAACCGCTGGTGTTCAGGCCGACACGACGGCCATTTCCGTCGTAGCTGATGCCGCGGTCGATATGCGAGATCGCGCCCAGGAAGTCGAACTTGTCTTCCTTGTGGGCAAAGGTGCCGCCCAGTTTCCAGCCGGGGCTGTCGTCCTTGAACTGGCTGCTGTAGCGCGCAGTGAGCGTGGTCTCGTTGCCGTATTGGGTGGGCACCTTCGAGATGTAGTTGATGATTCCGCCCGCCGCGCCGATGCCTTCGGCTGCGGATGGGCCGTTGATGACCTCGATGCGCCCGATCACCCCCATGTCGGTAAAGGTGCCGTTGCGCGTGCCTTCGCGCAACGGCGAGCCTTGCGGAATGCCGTCGAACAGCCGCAAGGCGATCCGTCCGCGCAGGTTCTCGCCGGTGTTGCTCAAGGCCTGCGACGACTCGGAGTAACCCGGTACGGTGCGCGCCAGCACGGCCGTCGCGTCCTCGGTGATTGCCAGTGTCTGCTGGATCTCTTCCTTCGAGATCAGCGTGATCGCGCCCGGAATCTTGTCCACCGCCTTCGGGCTTCGCGTGCCGGTGATCACGATCCGGTTGGCGTCAGCCGCGCTGGCTGCGTCGTCGGCTGACGAAGGCGTCTGCTGCGCCCACGAAGGCAACGCAAAGAGCGCGCCGATGGCGAGTGATACGGCGGTGCGAGGGATCGGACTTTGTCTCATTGTTTTGGCCTTCGGCTATGGGGGCGGGTCGACTCCGGGGCGACGCAAAGCATCACCAACGGACCTGCACGGAAGTCTGTGGCAGCCGGGAGTGACGTCAAACCATTCGGCGCTATGTTCAGGACTTAGCGTTTGTTGCTTGCGCTCGACGCTGTCAGCCCGAATGGGGCTGCATCATCGCCGCACGGCTCTCGCGCAGAAAGACAGTGACAAGACGACCGCGAATGGTCGAGCGCGACCAGACCACACCGATGCGTCGAGGCTCGCAAGGCAGCGGCAACGGAATGCAGGTCAGATGCAAGCCTTCGGGCCATGGGCGGGCCCAGTTCGGAACCAGCGAAACACCCAGGCCACGGTCGACCATCACCGCAATGGCATTCAACGCATTGAGCTCGAAGCGCTCTTGCGGCACCAGGCCTGCCTGGCGCAGATACTGGTCTGCATGCCGCCCACCCCACTGGGTGCGGTCGTAGCGGATTAGCGGCTCGGTGACCAGCAGTTCATGCGGATCGCGCCCGGCCATGGCGGCCGGCGCCAGCACCACCAGCGGCTCTTCGCGCAGCAGTTCCCAGCCGCAACTCTTGGACAACACGAAAGGCGCTTCCATCACCACCGCGGCGTCGAGGTCGCCGCTTTCGACGGCGCGATAGAGCTCCGGCGAGTAGCCAGGCTTGATGAAAACCTTGATCTGCGGGAAGACCGCAACCATGCGCGCCAGAATGTCGGGCAGCATGCCGGTCAGCGCGTTTGTTCCCGCACCAAGCCGCAACTCGCCAGAGGTGGCGTCGTCGTTGGCCACCGTGCTCAGGTCGGCCACGTCGCGCAACAATTCGCGGGCGCGCTGCAGGATGCGAGAGCCCGGCTCGGTGATGTGCACCGAGCGCCCGGCACGGGCGATCAGCGGTGCGCCGATCTCCCGTTCGAGCGTACGCAACTGCTGCGCCACAGCGGCCGGCGTGACATTGAGTACGCGTGCAGCGGCCGCCATCGAACCCTGGTCGACGACTGCCACGAATGTCTGCAGGAAATGGGTTTCCAGGTTCCTGCTCCGGCTGTTGCGGCAGCAATCATAGGCACGGCATCCTGAGCAACCAGGAACTAGACGTCGACTTTATAGATCGTCAGACCTTTCAATGAACGCGCGGGTGGCGGAAAGCACAGGCTCGCGAGGTAACCGATGACGATGCACAGCATGATCGAGATCGCGAGATAGAAGTACGGATGCACCAACTTCAGGGTCCAGGCGATGGTGGTCAGCGTGATGCTGCTGGCGACGCCAATGGCGACTCCGGCCGAGTTGGCGCGGCGTGTGAACATGCCCAGGGTATACGCGCCGGCAAAGCCGCCACCGAGCAGCCCCGCCAGTTCGATCGAGACGTCGAAAAGCGAGTGGATGTCGTACATCGACAACATCAGCGCGCAGCCGATGCCCAGAAGGCCGGACAGCACCGTCACCCATTCCGCGAAGCGCACGCTTTTGGCGGGGTCGGGCTGCTTGACCAGCTTTTCGTAGAAGTCGACCGACGCCAGCGTCGAGATGCTGTTCATGATGCTCGACAGGGTCGACATCGCCGCCGCAAAGATGCCAGCGATGATCAGCCCGGTGATGCCCATGGGCAACTCCGCTGCAATGAAGAACGGAAACGTGGCGTCGATCGACAGCAGCGGATTCATCCGCTCAGGATGGGTCTTGTAGAACACAAACAGCGCCGTACCGATGCCGTAGAAGATGAAGCCGCCCGGAATCATGATCGCCGCGAAAGCCCAGATCGAACGACCGGCGTTCTTCGCAGAACTGGTCGACAACGTGCGCTGCATCAACACCTGATCTTTGGGAAATGTCAGCACCACGTCGAACAGCACCAGGAAGAGAAAGCCCCAGACGGTGGCCTTGGTCAGGTCGAAACTGAAGTCGAAAAGCCGGGTCTTGTGCTCGGCCGCGGCTGTGCGCACCAGTTCGACGACGCCGCCGTCGAGCGCATACACCATGAAACCGATCGCGAACAGGGCACCGCCCATCGTCACCACGAATTGCGCGATGTCGGTCCAGACCACGGCCTTCATGCCACCCAGCGCGGTGTAGACGATGGTGAACCCGCCCATCAGGAAGATGCTCCAGACCACGGGAATGCCGGTGATGGTGGCGATGGCCAACGACGGCAGGAACAGGATCACGCTCATCCGGCTCCCGAGCTGGGTCAAGATAAACAGGCCACTGGCGAGCATGCGAATAGCCGGGTGGAAGCGCGTCTCCAGGTAGGAGAACACACTCATCAAGTC
>JALYUN010000055.1 GCA_030853725.1 Pseudomonadota bacterium
GGCATTTGCTGGTTCCATTCGTCGTCGATCGGACCCGGAAACACATTCACCACGCGGATGCCGGCCGGCCGCATTTCGGCGCGCAGGCATTGCGCCAGCGAATGCGCCGCAGCCTTCGACGCGCTGAAGGTGCCATGCGGCGGAAAGTTGGACAAGGCGTAGATCGAGAGCAAATTCACCCAGGCGCTGGCGCCGTTCGCACCGTCCGCCGAACGCCCCTTGAGCGCGGGGCCGAACTCCTGCGCCAACCGCAACAGGCCGAAGTAGTTGATGTCCATCTCGGCCCGCGCAACGTCGGTGCCGTGGCGCGCCGCGATGCCGAAGCTGCGGTGCAATTCCGCGTTATTGACCACGATGTCGACCTTGCCACCGATCGCGCCGGCCAGTTCGGTGACGGACCGCGCATTGGTGAGATCGAGCGGCACCAGGGTCACTTGGGGCAGCGTGGCGATGTCGTCCAAACCCCCGACCTTTTTCCAGGGCTCGGCATGCCCGACCCATACCAAGTCGGCGCCGGCCTTGACCAGCGCGCGCACGATGGCCTGCCCCACCTCCGTCTTGCCATCGGTCACCAGCACCTTGCGGAACTTGGGGTCGCTGGTCATCTCGCGCAGCATCGTGTCGTCGGCCATGTCGGCTCTCCCTTGTTTCGGAAATCCAATCAGTACGGCCTGGCCCGTGCGGTCCAGCTGTGCGCCCACGCGCACGCGCACGGGCGCTGTCACGACCGCCGCGACATCGCCATGCAGGTGCACCATCAGGGTCGGGCCGGCATCCAGATGCACCAGGCCCAGCCGCCACGGCAGGCGCTCGCGGAAGTACAGGTCGTTGCTGTGGTGCAGGGTGGTCGTGGCGAGCAACGCGCCAGCACCGCACTGCGTCTGCCAGCGCAGGCGGGGCGACAGGCACCGAATGCAGGCCTCGCGCGGCGGGTACTGCACGGTGGCGCATTCTTCGCAAACCTGCAGTTCGAAACGCCCCTCGGCCGCGGCGGCGGTGATGCCCAGCGCGACGCGACCGCGCGCGGCCGGTGGCAGGTTCAGCTGCGTGGTGCGCAGCATCGGGTTCTTGCGCTTCGGGTGCGCCAGCGGCAGGGTCATGACGGCTGCCCCAGGATCACGGCGCCGGTACACAGGCAGCGGTCATAGGTGACCATGCCGAAGCCCGCGACGAGACCCAGCTCGGCATCGGGCACGGCGCGCGGGCCGGCATCTCCCGTGAGTTGCCGGATCGCCTCGACCATGCCGAGGAACCCCGCTGCCGCACCGGCCTGCCCGGCCGAGAGTTGTCCGCCGCTGGTGTTGTTGGGAAAGCTGCCGCCGAACGTCATGTCGTTGGCGCGCACGAAAGCCGGGCCCTCGCCCTTGTCGCAGAAACCCAGATCCTCGAACTGCATCATCACGATCACCGGATAGTCGTCGTAGGTCTGCACGAAGTCCAGTGCAGCCGGCGCTACACCGGCCTGAGCGTAGAGATCGTCGCGGTCCCGGAGCCAGCCCCCGCGTACCATCACCGGATCTTCGGCAAACGCGTTATGGCGCTCGATGGCGCCCCGGATCACGACATGCGCCAGGCCCAGGTCGCGCGCGCGCTCTTCGGTCATCACGAGAAAGGCCTCGGCGCCGGCACACGGCATCACGCAGTCGAACAGATGGATCGGGTCGGAGATGGGACGCGCGCCCATGTAGTCGTCCATCGTCAACGGCTTCTTGAACATCGCGTTGGGGTTGCCCAGTGCGTTGGTGCGCTGATCCACCGCGATACGCCCGAAATCCTCGCGCCGCGCACCGTAGCTGCGCATGTAGTTGGCCGTGATGAACGCGAACACCGAATTCGGCCCACCCGCACCGTACGGATAGGTACCGTCGCGCGCGAAGTCGCTGAAGCTGCCCAGCGTCTGGCGGAACGAATCGACATGGTTGGTGTCGGCGCCCACGCAGGCCACGATGTCGGCGTCGCCGGACTGCACGGCACGGGCCGCGCGGCGCAGGCACATGACCCCCGATGCGCCGCCGGTCGGCACGTGGTCCAGCCAGCGCGGCGACAGGCCGAGGTGCTGGGTCACGCCCACCGCGGTGTCGGGCGCCAGTGAAAAACTGCTGAGGCACAGGCCGTCGATCTCCTCTTTCTTCACGCCGCTGGCCTGCACCAGCGCACGTACGGCCTGGCCGATGAACCAGTGGGCACCATGCATCGAATAGCGCACGTACGGCACGGTAACCGGGACAGTCACCGCCACGCCTTCGTAGGAGCGTCGGCGGCTCATCGGATTACCTTCACGCAGTACGCTGCGGCGCCAGGTGCCTGCGGAACGGCCTTGCGGCGCATGCCTGCCTTCATGCCTGTCTCTTTTTCATGGCGCGCGTGTCAACGCACTGCGGATCGGCGGGCAGCTTCTGCGCCATCTCGCGCATTTGCCCGCGCTGGATCTTTTGCGATGGTGTCAGCGGCAGCGCATCGACGAACGCGACATAACCCGGCGCCTTGTAGTAGGCCAACTGGTCGAGCGCGTGTTGCACGATGCCGTGGGCCATCTGGGTGCGCTCGGCCGCACTGCCGCCCGCCCGGCCTTCGCGCAACACGATGCAGGCCAGCACTTCGTCGCCACGCACCGCGTCGGGCGTGGCAGCGACGGCCGATGCCTTCACGTCCGGATGCTGGTTGAGGACGCTCTCGACTTCGACGGCCGAGATGTTCTCACCGCTGCGCCGGATCACATTCTTCTTGCGGTCGACGAAGAAGAAATTGCCGTCTGCATCGCGCCGCACCAGGTCGCCGGTATGGAACCAACCGTCGGCCCAGGCCTCGCGCGTGGCGTCTTCGTCCTTCAGGTAACCGGAGAAGAAATGGCGCCTCGGGTTGTCGCCGGCCGAGCGCACCAGCAATTCGCCCTGAGCACCGGTGGCGGCATCCTGGCCTTCATCGTCGAGCAGGCGAATCTCGACGTAGCTTTCTGGCCGGCCAAAGCAGTTCGTGCCGACCAGACGCGGCTCATGGTTTGCCATGATGCAGGCCGCCGCACCGGTCTCGGTCATGGCCCAGCCCTCGACCAGCGGAAACCCGAAACGCGCCTCGAACGGTGCGTGGTTCTTGCGGTCGACACCGGCGCCGAAGCCCCAGCGGATCGCGTGGTCCCGGTCCGAAGGAGCAGCCGGCGCCGACAGCAGCATGGCTGGCATCACGCCGAGGTAGTGCGCTATGGTGGCGCCGCTCTCGCGTGCGCTCTGGAGCCAGGTCTGGGGATGGAACCGGTCCAGCTGCACCAGGCAACCGCCCACCGTCAGCACCACCATCGTCGAGCAAGCCATGGCGTTCATGTGGCTGAGCGGGAGTGGCGTGATCACCCGCTCTGCGTCGCGGTGGACGCTGCAGGCGCCATCGAGCGCTGCGTACCACTCGCCCTCGCGCAAATAATATTCATTGCTCAACATGCAGCCCTTGGGCCGGCCCGTAGTGCCCGACGTGTAGAGCAGCGCGCATTCGGTATCGATGCCGATCGGAGCGCCGGCGCGTGGCGCCGCGCTGCGCGCAGGCGGAACCGCGCCGTCTGCCGACATCGTGTCGAAAGCGATCCCGGCCTGCGCTGCCGCAGCGCGCAGATCGTCGACGCGGCCGTCAAGCGTCACCGCCAGGGCGATCTCGCTGTGGCCGATCAGATAGGCCAGTTCGGCCGAGCGCATGTCG
>JALYUN010000073.1 GCA_030853725.1 Pseudomonadota bacterium
GCGCTGGACGCCGAAGGGGTGCGGGTCCAATTCGACGCGATGGCGCAGGCAGTGCAGAAGGCCACAGGCCGCGACACCACGGCCGAGTCGCTGGCCGAAGGCTTCCTGCAGATCGCGACGCAGAACATGGCCAACGCCATCAAGCGGATATCGGTCGCTCGCGGCTACGACGTCACGCGCTACACGCTGCAGTGCTTCGGCGGCGCCGGCGGGCAGTTCGCCTGCGGTGTGGCCGATGCGCTCGGCATGGAGACGATCTTCGTGCACCCACTGGCCGGCGTGTTGTCAGCCTACGGCATGGGGCTCGCAGACCAGATCGCGATGCGCGAAGCGGCCATCGAGTTGCCGCTGGACCAAGCCGGTCTGCAAGCGGCCGCCGAGAAGCTGGACCAGATCGGCGGTGCTGCGCGTGACGAAGTGGTGAGTCAGGGCGTCAACGCCGCGTCGGTCGTGCTGCGACCCCGCGTGCATGTGCGCTACCAGGGCACCGACACCGCCTTGTTGGTCGACATGGCCAGCGAAGCGCAGATCCGCGGCGATTTCGAAGCTGCCTACCGGCAGCGCTTCGCATTCCTGATGCCGGGTCGAACGCTGGTGATCGAGGCGGTCTCGGTCGAAGCCGTCGGTGCTGGCGAGCGCGAAGCCGAGGTTCCGGCGCCAGTCGACAGCAGCACCTATGCGCCGAAGCCCGACGCAACCGTTCGCATGCACAGCGCCAGTTGGCACGAAGCCGGGCTCTACCAGCGTGAATCGTTGCGCGCTGGCGCTTCTATCGACGGGCCTGCGATCGTCGCCGAGCGCAATGCGACCACGGTGGTCGAACCCGGCTGGCAGGCCCGCCTGCGTGCCGATGGCGCCTTCGAGCTGAAGCGGGTGCAGCCGCGCCCCAACCAGCACGCCATCGGCACCGAAGCCGACCCGGTGATGCTGGAGGTCTTCAACAACCTGTTCATGAACATCGCCGAACAGATGGGGCTGCGGCTGCAGAACACCGCGTACTCGGTGAACATCAAGGAGCGGCTCGACTTCTCATGCGCGCTGTTCAGTGCCAGTGGCGAGTTGATCGCCAATGCGCCGCACATGCCGGTGCATCTGGGTTCGATGAGCGAGAGCATCAAGACCGTGATCGAGCGCAACCCGCAGATGCGGCGCGGCGATGTCTATGTGCTGAACGATCCGTATCACGGTGGCACCCACCTGCCGGACGTCACCGTCGTCACCCCCGTTTATCTGGAAGAGGACCAGCCCGGCTTCTATGTCGCCAGCCGCGGCCACCATGCCGACATCGGTGGCAGCACGCCGGGGTCGATGCCGCCGTTCAGCCAGACGATCGACGAAGAGGGTGTGCTGTTCGACAACTTCCTGCTGGTGCGCGACGGCGCACTGCGCGAGACCGAGCTACGCCAAGCGCTTCAATCGGGTCGCTATCCTGCGCGCAATCCGGACCAGACCATCGCCGACTTGCGAGCGCAGATCGCGGCCAACGAGAAGGGCGTGCAGGAGCTGCAAGCGATGGTCGGCCAGTTCGGTCGTGAAACCGTCGACGCCTACATGCGGCATGTGCAGGACAACGCCGAAGAGTCGGTGCGGCGGGTCGTGACAGCGTTGCATGACGGTTCGTTCACGCTGCCGTTGGACAACGGCGCGGAAATCCACGTCAAGGTCACGGTGCAAGCGAAGGAGCGCACCGCCACCATCGACTTCACCGGCACCAGCGCGCAGTTGCCCAACAACTTCAACGCCCCGAAAGCGGTGACGATGGCGGCGGTGCTGTATGTCTTTCGCACTCTGGTCGACGATGACATTCCGCTGAACGCGGGCTGCCTGAAGCCTCTGAAGGTGATCGTGCCCGAAGGCTGCATGCTGAATCCGAACCCGCCGGCAGCGGTGGTGGCCGGCAATGTCGAAACCAGCACCTGCGTCACCAACGCGCTGTATGGCGCGCTGGGTGCGATGGCTGCGGGCCAGTGCACGATGAACAACTTCACCTTCGGCAACGCGGCGTACCAGTATTACGAAACGATCTCTGGCGGCAGCGGCGCAGGCCCGGGTTACGACGGCACCAGCGTGGTCCAGACCCACATGACGAATTCGCGCCTGACCGACCCCGAAGTGCTGGAGTTCCGCTTCCCGGTGCGGCTGGACAGCTACGCCATCCGCCACGGCTCGGGCGGCAAGGGCCGCTGGCACGGTGGCGACGGCGGGGTGCGCCGGGTGCGTTTCCTGGAGCCGATGACGGCCTCGATCCTGAGCAACGGCCGCACGGTGCCTTCGTTCGGCATGGCCGGTGGCGAGCCTGGGCTGTGCGGCATCAACCGCATCGAACGCGCCGACGGCAGTGTCGAAGCCCTGAAGCACATCGGTTCGGCCGAGATGGCCGTGGATGATGTGTTCGTGATCGAGACGCCGGGCGGTGGTGGCTACGGGCCGGCCAGGGAACGCGCTTGAGCCCGATCCTGCTGACCGGTTTCGAGCCCTTCGGCGGTGATTCCGTCAACCCGTCTTGGCAGGTGGCCGAAGCGCTGCAGGGTGAACGCATCGGCACGGCGCAGGTGATTGCGCTGCGTCTGCCGTGCGTCTTCGGACAAGCACTGGAGGTGTTGGATGCAGCGCTGGCAGCCCACCGACCCGCGCTGGTGCTGGCGCTCGGCCAAGCCGGCGGCCGCAGCGACTTCTCTATCGAGCGCGTGGCGATCAACGTCGACGACGCGCGTATCGCCGACAACGCGGGCGCGCAGCCGGTCGACATGCCGGTGGTTTCCGGAGCACCCGTCGCCTACTTCAGCAGGCTGCCGATCAAGGCGATGGTGGTGGCGCTGCGCGAAGCCGGCCTGCCGGCTTCGGTTTCCCAGACCGCTGGCACCTTCGTTTGCAATCATCTGTTCTACGGCCTGATGCACGCCTTGCGCGCCGCACCGCGGGTTCGGGCCGGCTTTATGCACCTGCCGCTGCTGCCCGAGCAGGCCGCAGCCCACCGGCTGCCGGGCCAACCGAGCATGGCGCTGGAGACCCAGTTGCGGGGAGTGCGGCTCGCGCTGGGCTGCGCGGTGGCACTGGGCGCGGCGCCCGACTTGGGGGTCGGCGCCGGCGCCATCGCCTGATCTGTAAGAAGCGCAAAGTTGCGCAGACTACCGGCTCAGCCCGCCGTGCGGGCTGCGTTATCGTTATCTACCAACCCGCTTCCTGGAGCTCAGCACATGAATCAGAAACTCATCGTCTCGTCGGCCTTCGCTTCGCTGCTCGCGTTCGGCATCACCACCCACGCTGCCACCGACCCGAAGGGTAAAGACAAGTGCTACGGCATTGCCAAAGCGGGGCAGAACGACTGCGCTCAAGCCGGGGCGCACGACTGCGCAGGTCTTTCCAAGGCCAACATGGCCGCCGGCGACTTCAAGTACGTGGCCGCTGGCACGTGCAAGGAAATGAAAGGCATGACCGAAGCCGAATCCAAGGCCAAGAAGAGCTGATGACCGCCGCCGCAGCGCCGCAGTGCGGCATGGGACTGCGGCAACCACACTACGCGGCGTTGTTGACGGCGCCGCCGCCTCTGGCTTTCGTAGAAGTTCACTCCGAGAATTTTTACGGCGACGGCGGTGCCGCCCTGGCGGTGCTGCACGAAGCCCGCGGGCATTGGCCGGTGAGCCTGCACGGGGTGGGTCTCGGACTCGGTTCGGCGGTCGGGATCGACGGGGCTCACCTGGAGCGTCTGGCATCGCTGGCCGAACGGATCGACCCGGTTCGCATCAGCGACCACGCCTGTTTCGCCCGCGCGCCGCGTGAGCTGGCGGGGCCAGTGGTGCATGGCAGCGACCTGCTGCCGATCGCCTTTACCGAAGCCGCTTTGCAGATCATGGTCGACAACGTCGGCCGGGTGCAAGAGCGGCTCGGCCGCTCGGTCCTGGTCGAGAACCTGAGCAGCTATCTGCGCTGGTCCGACGACGCATTGCCCGAGCCTGCGTTCTTCAATGCGTTGACGAGGCGCAGCGGTTGCGGGCTGCTGCTGGATGTCAACAACCTGGTGGTCAATGCGCTGAACGCTGCACCGGGCCGCAATGAAGCGGCTGCGGTTCGGGCCGCCTGCGACTGGATTGACGCGATCGACGCCGCCAGCGTCGGTGAAATCCATCTCGCCGGTTACGACGCCGAAGGCCAACTCGTGATCGACGACCACGGCAGCCGTGTTCATGTGCCGGTCTGGCGGGTCTTCGACCACGCGCTGCAGCGCATCGGCCCGCGGCCGACCTTGATCGAATGGGACACCGATGTGCCTGCGCTCGAAGTGTTGCTGGCAGAAGTCGCGCAGGCCGAGAGCCGTATCCGGGGCCACCGGTGACCCTTGAGGCCGACCGGCAGCGCGGGTTGCTGGCAGCGTTGGCGCAGCCTCCCGGCGCACCGACTGCAGCGGGGCTCTATGCGCCATGGCCGATCGCAACGGGCGTGGCGGCCTACCGGCGCAACGCGGCGGCCACCGCAGAGCGCGCACTCTCCGCGGCGTACCCCACCCTGCAGCAGTTGCTCGGCGCGGCGTCGTTCGCAGCGTTGGCACGCACCGCCTGGCATCGCCACCCGCCGACCGCGGGCGACCTGGCGCTGTGGGACGGGGGTCTGGCGGTGTTGATCGCCGAGGCGCCTGCACTCGAGGGTGAGCCCTATCTGGCCGATGTGGCCGCGATCGATTGGGCGGTGCACCGTGCAAGCTTCGGTGCCGACACGGCAGCCTCCACGGGAATTGATCATTTGGCCACCCAAGAGCCCCATCAGTTGTGGCTTGAGCTTGTGGGCAGTACCGTGCTGCTGACATCGGCTTACCCGGTGGCGAGCATCTGGCTCGCGCACCGCCGCGACGACGCTGCACGCTTCGACGCCGTGCGCTCGGCCCTGGCAGCC
>JALYUN010000078.1 GCA_030853725.1 Pseudomonadota bacterium
ATGCTCGGCTATCTGGGTCAGGGCGAGAGCGGCTGCGCGGTCGAGCCGCCGCCGCTCGACGGCTGGCTGCGTACCGGCGACCTGGGCCGCTTCGACGCCGATGGCTATCTGCACATCACCGGCCGCATCAAGGACGTGATCATTCGCGGCGGCGAGAACCTGGCGCCGCAGGCGATCGAGTCGGTGCTGCACAGCCACGAAGCGGTGCGCGCCTGCTGCGTGGTGCCCGGCCCGCACGCCGATCTGGGCGAAGTGCCGGTGGCCTTCGTCGTGCTGCACCCCGGGCGCGACACCTGTGCGGCGGCGCTGCAGGCGCTGGTGGGTGAGCGGCTGTCACGCATCCATGTACCGGTGGCCGTGCACTTCGTCGAAGCGCTGCCCGAGAACGCCGTCGGCAAGATCGACCGCAAGGCGCTGAAGCAGCGGCTGTGAGAACCGCCGCGCTTCAGGTTTCGCGGTAGCCCATGGCGCGCGATGTTTCGCTGGCGTACTGCTTCACCAGCGGCGCCAGTTCGTTCATCCGGGCGATGCCCAGCCGCTCCAGCGGGCCCGAGATGCCGAGCGCCGCCACCACCTGGTTCAAGCCGTTGAAAACTGCTACCGCCAGACCACCGACGGTATCGCGCCACTCCCCGCGGTTGACGGCATAGCCGAGCCGCGCCACCCGCGCCAGCTCGTCTTTCAAAACCGGTAGTGCAGCGATCGTGGCGGCCGTGTGCCGGATCAGTTCGTCGGCATAACGGTCCAGATAGCCTTCGGGTTGGTAAGCCAGCATGGCCTTGCCGGTGGCCACTGCATAAGCCGGCGCGCGGCCACCGATCGCGGTGTAGGAACGCACCGGTTGCGGGCTGTCGATCTTGTCGATGTAGACCACTGTCAGACCTTCCAGCACCGACAGGTGAACGGTCTCGCCGCTGGCTTCGGCCAGCGCGCGCATGAAGGGCGGGGCATAGGTTCTGACATCGAAACGCGAGAGCTGCTGCGCACCCAGCTCGAACAGCTTCATCGTGCCGTGGTAGCTGCCGGTGAGCTCGTTCTTGCCCAGGTAGCCGGCATACGCCAGGGTCTGCAGCGTTCGGTGGACATTGCTGCGGGTCAGCTTCAACCGCGCCGCCAGTTCTTCGATCGTGCGCGGGCGGCCTTGCTGTTCGACCACGGCTTCCAGCACGGCCAGACCCTTGAGCAATGTCTTGTCGATGGTGGGCTCCGTCGAAGGAATATCGGACAACGCAGCATAGCTGCTGGTATAGGTCCGGGACTTGCCAAGTAACTTTTAGGAAGGCAGCTGTCGAGTCGCCGGGCTATAAAAATGGAAAAACTAGGTGTTTTCCATAAATTGTCCTACATGTTGATTCATTGTTCCCAACTCTGTTTACAGGCATGGCGGTGCTGGGCATACTTTTGAATCATTGCCAGATGGCGATGCCCGACACAGAGGAACCACCATGGCGCATGCCGATCGCCCCCTTCACGTTGTGTTGCGCGGACTCGCCATCGCGGCGGTCGTTCTGGTCTACGGGGCAGCGCATGCAGCGTGGCCCGACAAGGCCATCACGTTGGTGGTGCCCTTTCCGCCCGGTGGCAACACCGACGCCATGGGGCGCATCCTCGCCAAGCAACTCACGGCGTCGCTCGGAACCACCGTGATCGTCGAAAACAAGCCCGGCGCCGGCAGCATGTTGGGTTCGCAATACGTGGCCCGAGCCACCCCCGACGGCTACACCCTGCTGGTGGGCAGCATCTCCAATGCGTTGAATCACTATTTCTATCGCAAGCCGCTGTACGACATCACGAAGGATTTGGTGCCGATATCGCAACTGGTCAACGTGCCCAACTACCTGGCCGTGGGTCCGAAGGAAAAGTTTCGCAGCACCACGGACATCGTCGACTTTGCCAAGGCGAACCCGGGCAAGCTGAGTTGCGCCACCACCGGCATCGGCACCAGTCCGTATCTGTCCTGTGAACTCTTCAAGTCGCTGGCTGGCATCAACATCGTCAACGTGCCCTACAAGGGCGGCGCTGCCGCGATGCAGGACGCCATGGGCGGGCAGGTGGCGATGGTGTTCGCCAACGAAGCCCTGCCGCTGATCAACAGCAAGCGCCTGATCGGCATTGCCGTCACCACTAAAGAACGCAGCCCGCTGGCGCCTGACCTGCCGGCGATCTCGGAAACGGTTCCGGGCTACGACGTGACCGCGTGGTACGGCGTTTTTGCGCCCACGGGTACGCCGCAGGCGATCGTCGACCGTCTCGGTGCCGAGATCAGTGCGGCCATCAAGGACCCGGCGGTGGCCACGCAACTGAAGAACCTGGGCGCGACGCCCGTCGGCAGCACGCCCAAGGAGTTCAGTGCGTTCATGAGCAGCCAGCTCACGCACTGGGCCGATGTGATCAAGCCCATGAATATCTTCCTGGACTGAAGGCGCGCGTCGTCTTGAGTTTTTAACTATGAGCAACGACCGACCGGCTGCACTGCAGAACTTCATCACCGCGTTAACGGCGCTGGTGGACGCAGCCGGTACCGACGAACCCCGGTTGCTGTCGCAGGGCCGAGACCTGCTCGCCACCCTGGTGGCGAAGGACGACTGGCTGCCCGATGCTTTCGCACAACCGCATCCGCAGTACTACCAGCAGTACCTGCTGCATGGTGACCCGGCCGGCCGGTTTTCGGTGGTGAGCTTCGTCTGGGGTCCGGGTCAGCAGACGCCGGTGCACGACCACACCGTATGGGGCCTGATCGGCATGCTGCGCGGTGGCGAACGCAGTGAGCCGTTCGAGGCAACCGCGGCAGGACAGCCGATGCGCCGGGGTCGCCAAACGCGACTCGACCCCGGCGACGTGCAAGCGGTGTCGCCGCGCATCGGTGACATCCATCGCGTCGCCAATGCCTTCGACGACCGTGTGTCCATCAGCGTCCATGTTTACGGCGCCGACATCGGCAGCGTCTCGCGCCACGCTTACGACGCGGCCACCGGCACGCCGAAGTCTTTCGTGTCCGGCTACACGCAGCCGCCGGCATCCCTCGGGCCGCTGCAGTGAAGATCACTGCGCTGCAGACCTTGAGCTGTGACGCCGGTTGGCGCAACTACTACTTCCTCAAGCTCAGCACCGATGCGGGTGTCACCGGCTGGAGCGAGTACGACGAAAGCTTCGGCTCACCCGGTGTCGGGGCCATCATCGAGCAGCTCGCCGGTCGCGTCGTCGGCCAGGATTTTCGCAGGCACGAACGGTTCTTCGCCGAAGCGACCTGCCTCACGCGGCCTTCGCCCGGCAGCGTCATGGCCCAGGCTATTGGCGCCATTGAAAACGCGATGCTGGACGCCAAGGCCAAGCAGCTGGGCCTGCCGTGTCACGAACTGCTGGGCGGCAAGGTGCGTGACCTCATTCCGGTGTATTGGTCGCATTGCCCCACTTGGCGAATCAACCATCCGAAGTTTTACGGTCCTGCTGTGACTGACCTGTCCGGTGTGGGCCGCGCCGGTGCCGAAGCGCGTGAGCGTGGCTATGCGGCGCTGAAGACCAACCTCTTCATCCACGACGAAGGCGATGCCTATGCCTGGCGTCCGGGCTTCGGAGTGCCGTTCCAGCCGGCATTGAATGTCGACAAGAAGCTGTTGCGCAACATCCGCGCGCACCTGGAAGCGTTGCGCGAAGGCGCAGGACCTGAGATGGAAATCCTGATCGACCTGAACTTCAACGCCAAGCCCGAAGGCCTGCTGAAAATCCTGCGCTCGATTGCCGACCTGGACATCTTCTGGGTCGAGATCGACAGCACCAGCGCGCAGGCGCTGGCCTATGTGCGCGACCACAGCCCGCACCCGATTGCGTCCTGTGAAACGCTGTTCGGTATTCGCGGCTTCCTGCCGTTCTTCCAGCAGAACGCGGTCGACGTGGCCATCATCGACACGATCTGGAACGGGGTCTGGCAGTCGTTGAAGATCGCGGCAGTTGCCGAGGCTTACGACGTCAACGTCGCGCCGCATAACTTCTATGGCGACCTGTGCACCATGATGAACGCGAACTTTGCGGCCGTAGTCCCCAACCTGCGCATCATGGAAACCGATGTCGACCGCCTGCCCTGGGAGGGCGAGCTCTTCACCCACGCGCCTGAATACAAAGACGGCCAACTGATCGTCTCTGATCGGCCGGGCTGGGGCACTGATCCGATCGAGGCCGCGATACACGCGCGCCCACCGAAGACGACTGGCGGGTTGCTGCAATACAAGCGGGCCTGACGCGGCGCTGCGATCGCTTTGGCCATGCAGAGCCCACCGACCCGCCTCGGACAGCCGGTGCTGGCCTGGGCGCAGATCACACCCGACGCGCCGGCCTTGAGCGAGCCCGGCCGCAATTGGAGCTTCGCGCAATTGGCGGGCGCGGTCGACGAAGCCGCGAGTCTGCTGCGTGAACGCGGTGTGCGTCGCGGCGACCGCGTGATGGTGATCGGCGAGAACAGCCTGGCGCTGGCGGCTTTCATCTTTGCCGCGGGCCAGCTCGACACAACGGCAGTGCTAGAGAACGCACGCCGCGCGCCGCTGGAAGTCGACACTATCCGCGCGCATTGCGAACCACGGTGCGTGGTCTATACCGTCGACGTCTCGCCCGATGCCCTTGCCCACGCCCAGCGCCACGGCGCCGAGTCCCGTGACCTCGGCTCGATCGGACACATCGCGGTTGGTACGACGATGACCGATGCCGTGCCGGATCCGGTCTCGGATTCAGCCGACGACGTGGCGGTGCTGATCTACACCACCGGCACCACCGGCGCGCCCAAAGGCGTGATGCTGACGCATGCCAACCTGCTGTACCTGGCGCAGATGATGCGCAAATTGCGGCGGCTGACGGCTGGAGACCGGGTTTACGGCGTGCTGCCGATCACTCACGTGATGGGTCTGGCGGGAGTGTTCTGCGGCACGCTCAGTGCCGGTGCCCATCTTCACCTGGCGGCGCGCTTCTCGGCAGCGCAGTGTCTGCAGCAGCTTGCCGAGCAACGCAGCACGATGCTGCAAGGTGCGCCGGCGATGTTCGCGAAACTCGCCGATCAGGGCCGCAGGCATCCGGTGGGCCCGCTGTCGCTGCGCTTCATCGCGGCCGGGGGCGCGCCGATCGACGCCACCGTGAAGGCCGACACCGAAGCCTTCTTCGGGCTGACCTTGCACAACGGCTACGGCTTGACCGAAGGCTCGGGTTTGAGTTGGACCCGGCTGGATCAGCCCCGCAGCGATTGTTCGGTCGGCCTGCCGCTGCCGGGGGTCGAGTTCAAGCTGCTGGAGCCGGGCGGTACCGCGCCCGCCGAGGGACCGATCGGTGAACTGTGGGCACGCGGGCCGAATGTCATGAAGGGTTACTACCGCAACCCGGAATTGACCACCCAACTCCTGCAGAACGGCGGCTGGTTCAACACCCAGGACCTGGCACGGATCGACGCCGACGGTTATCTACACATCGAAGGCCGAACCAAGGACCTGATCATCGTCTCGGGCTTCAATGTCTACCCGCTGGAGATCGAGCAGGTTCTGAACGCGCACCCGGGGGTCTTGCAATCGGCTGTCGTTGGGCGCCCGAGCGCAGGTTCCGAAGACGTGATCGCCTTCGTTGAGCCGGCGGCCGGACACGATCTGGAATTGGCAGCGTTGCAGGCATTCCTGGCCGAGCGCCTGTCGCCCTACAAACGGCCACGCGAGATCTGGCTCATGAGCAGCCTGCCCACAGCGCCCAATGGCAAGCTGCTGAAGAATCAATTGAAGGCGCTCACGCAGTTCGGTATCGGCGATGCCGCGACCCGGCTGAGTTGAGACGCCTGCACACCCACCAGCGTCCGGAGTTCACCATGAGCAGCCTAGTCCCCGAAGTCGTCACCTACGAATCGCACGAAGGCGTCGCGACCATCACCATCAACCGGCCCGATAAGCTCAACGCCATCAGCGCCGAAGTCGAGCAGGGCCTGGCTGCGGCCTGGCTGCGCTTCAACGACAGCGAGGCCGACCGGGTGGCGGTGCTCACTGGGGCTGGCGATCGGGCCTTCTCTGCCGGACGCGACCTGGCAACGATCGAGCCGCCGGATTACAGGCGGTTCACGCCGGGCGTGGTCATCCAGGTCGACAAGCCGGTGATCGCCGCGGTGGCGGGCTGGTGTGTCGGGGGCGCCATGGTGCTGGTGCAGATGTGCGACCTGTGCGTGGCCGCAGAGAACACCCGCTTCACTTATCCCGAAGCGCGCATGGGTTTCGCCGGCGGCCTGATCGGGTCACTCGCAGGGCGCATTCCGCACAAGGTTGCAATGGAAGTCATGCTGCTCGGCGAGGAACTGAGCGCCGAACGCGCCTACCAGGTCGGCTTCGTCAACAAGGTGGTGCCGGTAGGGCGGCAGCTCGTCGAGGCGCAGGCGATGGCGGCGAAGCTGGCTGGCAACGCACCGCTCGTGATGGGCATGTTGAAGCGCTTCGCCAACGACGTGCTGCCCAAGGGCGCAGTCGAGAAAGGGGCGATGGCGCTGCGCGAAACCGAAGCGGTGTTCGGCAGCAACGACTTCACCGAGGGTCAGCAGGCACTAAGGGAAAAGCGCCGACCGGTATTCACGGGTCGCTGAGTTTCAACGGCGCCCAGTGCGCCGCGCGATCACGCCCCCTGCGCGACCGCTTCCGCCGCGTCGCTGGCGCCACCCCGGCGCCGCAGATAAGACCACACCGACCACGCAATCAACCCGAAGGTCACTGCCAGCGCCGTTGCGGCGATCGGCCGTTCGAAGAACACCAGGAAGTTCCCGCGTGACAGCAGCAGCGTGCGTCGGAAGTGTTCCTCGAACATCGGCCCCAGGATCAATCCCAGCAGCAGCGGTACCACCTCGAAGCGCAGCAGCAGCATCAGGTAGCCGAGCAGGCCGAAGGCCAGCAACACATAGATGTCGAAGACGTTGTTGTTGGTGCTGTAAACGCCGATGCAGGTGAACAGCACGATCGCTGGGTACAGCAGCGGGTAGGGAATGGCCAACAGCCGCACCCACATGCCGATCAGCGGAATGTTCAGGATCACGAGAAAGACGTTGCCGATCCAGAAGCTGACGATCAGGCCCCAGAACAGCTCCGGGTGACCGGTGATGACCTGCGGTCCGGGCTGGATGCCCTGGATCGTCAGCGCACCCAGCATCAGCGCCATCACCGCGTCACCCGGAATGCCGAGCGTCAAGGTCGGGATGAAGGCCGTGCCGACACCCGCGTTGTTACAAGACTCGGGGCCGGCGATGCCTTCGATCGCGCCGTGGCCGAACTGCTCCGGGTGCTTGGAGATACGCTTCTCGATGGCGTACGACAGAAACGTTGCCATGCCGCCGCTGGTTCCCGGCAACGCGCCGAAGAAGGAACCGAGTGCCGAGCCGCGCAGCATCGGGCCAATCGAGCGCCGCCAGTCTTCCTTCGTGGGCAATTGGTCGCGTAGCGCAAAGCTCTGCTTCTCTGACGACACACGCTGCGTGCCAGCGCTCTTGACCACTTCGGTGATCGCGAACAGCCCCATCGCCACCGAGATCAGACCGATGCCGTCGGTGAGTTCCGGAATGTCGAAGCTGAAACGCGGGATGCCGGTGTTGATGTCGGTGCCGACGATGCCCAGTACCAACCCCAGCACCATCATCGCCACGCCCTTGATCGGCGAGCCCTGGCCGACGGTAGACGCCGCTACCAGTCCCAGCGCCATCAAGGAACAGTACTCGGCCGGCCCGAACTTCAGCGCCACTTCGGCTAGCAGCGGTGCAAACAGCATCAGCAGCACGATGCCCACCGCCGAGCCCCAGAACGAAGCCACGCACTTCATGAAGAGCGCCACGCCGCCGCGCCCCTGCTTGGACATCGGGTAGCCGTCCAGTACGTCGACCGCCGCGGCCGCATGGCCTGGCACCCCGAGCAGGATCGAGCAGGTGCCGCCGCCGTAGTCGGCGCCGAAGTACACCCCGGCCAGCATGATCATCGCGCCGGTGGCCGGCAGGTGGTAGGTGATCGGCAGCAGAAGCGAGATTGCGATCAGCGACCCGAGTCCAGGCAGCACGCCGACCAGGCAGCCGAGGAAGACGCCGACGAAGCAATACCACAGGTTCGACAGCGAAACCGCTTCGTGGATGCCCAGCGAGAGGTGGGCAAGGAAGGTATTGAAGATGTCCATGCGGATGTCGCTCAGGCACTAGCCGAAGAAGGTGAAGGCAGGCAGCGTCATCTGCAGCCCGACGGTGAAGATCAGCCACGCGATCAGCGACAGCGACACGCTCAGAATCGCCGTGCGCTTGAGGTTGTAGGGCGTTTCGGCACAGGTGGCGACGAAGGTCATGGCAATGGTGGCCGGCACCAGGCCGAGCCGGTCGACGATGAAGCTGAAGACCAGCACCGCGCCCAACACCGCCACAAGCGGCCGCGGTCGAAACGGGGGCGGTGTCAGCGCGTGGATCTTGATGCGAAAGGCCAGCAGCGAAACAATGACGCCGAGCCCCACCAGGATGCAGCCGAGCGAAACCGGAAAGAAGCCCGGCCCCATGCGCGCGGGTTGACCGATCTGGTAGTGCGTGCCGGCATACAGCGCCACGAAAGCGCCGATCGCAATCAACATCAGCCCGCCGATCAGGTCGTTTTGGTCCACGTTCTTCATTCAGGTCTCCAGGGCGAGCCGGTGCGTTCGTAAAGGCGGTGCGAATGCGCGCCAAGCAATGTAAGGGAACAAGGGGCTGCGGTCTTTAGGGATCGACCGCAAAGCAGCGCAGTTGTCGCGCCGTTCCGACGGTGAGATGACGCGGGCGGGATGCCGTCGGCAGCGACGAAACGCGGGCTCAACGCAGCGTCCGCCCGAGGAGCCTTTCGAGCGTGTCGCGCGGCGACGATGCGGGCTGTTGCTGCGCCGAAGGGTCGAGGTAGAAGGTCTGCTCCATCATGTGTTGGCCGCCCATGGCGGCGTGGAGCACCTGGTCGCTGAAGACAACCCAGGTCGTACCGGGTGCGAAGTCGGCGCGCGCCTGGGGGCTGTCTTGCTGGAACGCGGCGTCGGCTTTGGCGCGGTCGTGCAACTGCAGCATCACGTGGTCGTATTCGGTGCGGCGCCTTTTGGTGATGCCGGTTGTTGCCAGCAGCCAGGCCGAGCCCGGCAGCGGCCGCGCGATTTCGGGCAGGTAGCGCTTGGCGTGGTCTTCGAAAGCTTCGCCGACCCGCCAGCGGCGCGGCGCGCCATCGGGGTTGACGTTGCTGAATACACGCAGCAGGCGGGTGCCGTGCATCGGGTTCGAGGGGAAGGCGTCGATGTGCAGCCGCGTGTCGTCCTGGCGCCAACTGCTGGCGCGACCCGCCACATCGACCGGCCGGAACGACGTACCGCCGCGGCGCAGGCCGCCGCGGTAGCCGGGAAACAGCCGCAGCGCAAAGGCTTCGCTGTTGTCGGCGTAGCGTTCGAGCATGGCGTGCAGCGCACGCAGTTCCGCTTCGGTACCGGCCGCGCCGCGCAATTCGCCCGTTGCTTTCTCGCTGGGTCCGCCGGTCCATCGCAGCGAGATGTTCTTGGCTTTGCCGTCGCTCATGCGCGGGTCCAGAAAAGCCTGTTCGGCGGCCGAGAGCCCGAACGGCAGCTGTGGAAAGCTCAGCACCGCACCACCTTCGAGCACCGATTCGACGCCGCGGGTGGGCGCGTCTTCTGACCAGTCGGTGTCGGGGAACTCGTGAACGGGTGTGACGGCCATGCGGGCATTCTAGAAAGCGAATGGGCTTGTGAGGTGGCAACTCTGTGTGCCGATGCCGCGTTCAGGGGCCGGCGGAAACCCGCGCTGCGACATCCGGGGCCGCGTGCTTGCGGCGGCGGGACATGCTGGCCACCGCAGCCGCCAGCGCCAGCGCCACCCCGATCGTCAGATTGACGGGCGTCGCGCGCTCCCCCCGTACCGAAAACATGATTGCCGCCAACGCTGCACCGCTGGTCATGCCGATCAGCCGTGCCGTGGCCAACATGCCCCCCGCCGCCCCGGCCCGCTCGCGCGGCGCCGCCGACAGCATGGTGCGGTTGTTCGGCGACTGGAACAAGCCGAAGCCGATGCCGCCCAGCGCCATGCGCCACGCGATGTCGGCGTTGCTGGCATCCGCTGGCAGCAGCGCCAGCAGCATCAGGCCGAGTGCCAGCAACAGCATGCCGGCGCAGCCCAGCGCCGCGGCCGAAACGCGGTCGGACAAGCGACCGGCGATCGGTGCCGTCACGCCCAGCGCCAACGGCCACGGAGTCATCAAGAGGCCGGTTTCGATCACACTGCGGCCGAGCGCGTTCTCGAAGTGAAACGGCAGCGAGATGAAGGTCAGCATGTAGGCGCCGAATGCGCAGATCGACGCGCAGATCGACAGCGCGAACACCGGGTTGCGCAACAGGTCCAGCGG
>JALYUN010000091.1 GCA_030853725.1 Pseudomonadota bacterium
CCGCTGGACCGCTACTTGTTCGGCCGCTGGTTGAAAGCGGCCACGCAGACGGTTCACTTGGTGGGCGCTTCGATCGGCGCCTGGCGCATGGCCGCTGCCTGCGCGCCCGATGCCGATGCGGCGCTGGCCTGGCTGGCCGAGTCGTACATCACGCAGACCTATCCGCATGCACCCGGTCGCATGCCCTCGGCGCGCACGGTGACCGAGACTTTCAGCCGCGAACTGCAAGCGCAGATCGGCGCCATCGCGGCGCAGATCGTGGCGCACCCGCGGTATCGGCTGCATGTCTTCACGAGCCGCGGCCGGCGCCTGTTGCACCGACCGGGCCGGCTCGGTCTTCAGCTGGGCTGGATCAGCGCCTTCGCGGCCAATGCCATCGGCCGGCACCGGCTCGGCGGCTGGATCGAGCGCGTGGTCTTCAGCGACCCGCGCGACCCGCTGCCCTTCGACCTGGACGACTACCCGACCCAGCATGCCGAATTGAACGCCGCGAACCTGGCACCGTCGATCCTGACGAGTTGCGCGATTCCGTTCGCCCTGCAACCGGTGCAGGACGTACCCGGCGGGCCACCCGGCACCTACTGGGACGGCGGCATCACCGACTACCACCTGCACCTGGACTACGCGGCGATGACGGAAGGCCTGGTGCTGTATCCGCACTTCCTGAGCCAGATCGTGCCCGGCTGGCTCGACAAGCCCTGGAAGCAACGCCACCGCAGCAGCCCGCGCCTGTCGAACCTGGTGTTGCTGGCACCGAACCCCGACTGGATACGCGGCCTGCCCAATGGCAAGCTCCCCAATCGCAGCGACTTCAGCTTCTACGGTGACGACGAAGCCGGCCGGCAACGCGACTGGCGCCGGGTGCTGGCCGAAAGCCAGCGGCTTGCGGACGAGTTCGCAGAACTCGTGCGTACGGGGCGTTCGATCGAAGCCATGCCGCTGGTTTGAACGGGCGCACCGCTAGAATCAGGGCTTCCGTTCAACCTTCACAAGAGCAGGAAAGGCACATCGGTTATGACACCGCGGACTACGAGCAGCTTGTTTACCGGGGCTTCAACGCACCCGGCCTGATGCCGCGCCTGCGGGTTGCCGAAGCAGCCCGACCCGAACCAAGCGCGGCGCCCACCGCGCTTTTTTGCGCCGTCACGCGAACTCAAGGGGTGACCCGAATGATCCACATCACACTGCCCGACGGCTCACGCCGTCCCTTCGAAGCACCGCCCACGGTGCACGAGGTTGCCGCATCGATCGGCGCCGGTCTGGCGAAGGCGGCACTGGCCGGCAAGCTCGACGGCAAGCTGGTCGACACCAGCCACCGCATCACGCACGACGCGAACTTGTCGATCGTGACCGAAAAAGACATCGAAGGGCTCGACGTCATTCGCCACAGCACGGCGCATTTGCTGGCCTACGCGGTCAAGCAATTGTTCCCGGAAGCGCAGGTGACGATCGGCCCGGTGATCGAGAACGGCTTTTATTACGACTTCGCCTACAAGCGCCCCTTCACACCCGAAGACCTGGCCGCCATCGAGCAGCGCATGACGGAGCTGGCGAAGAAGGACGAAGCGGTGACGCGCCGGGTGCTGCCGCGCGACGAAGCCATTGCGCACTTCAAGGCGCAGGGTGAGGTCTACAAGGCCGAGATCATCGGCAGCATTCCGGCCGACCAGGATGTTTCGCTCTACACCGAAGGTGGTTTCGAAGACCTGTGCCGCGGCCCGCACGTGCCCAGTACCGGGCGCCTGAAGCACTTCAAGCTGATGAAGGTGGCGGGCGCCTATTGGCGTGGCGACCAGGCGAACGAGCAACTGCAGCGCATTTACGGGACGGCTTGGGCCACCAAGGACGAACTGCAGGGCTACCTGCGGATGCTGGAAGAAGCTGAGAAGCGTGACCACCGGCGGCTCGGCCGAGAGCTCGACCTGTTCCACATGGACGAGCATGCGCCGGGCCTGGTGTTCTGGCATCCCAAGGGCTGGACGCTGTGGCAGCAGGTTGAACAGTACATGCGCACGGTCTACCGCGACAACGGGTATCAGGAAGTGAAGGGTCCGCAGATCCTGGACAAGTCGCTGTGGGAGAAGACGGGGCACTGGGACAAGTACCGCGAGTCGATGTTCACGACCGAATCGGAGAAGCGCGATTACGCCCTGAAGCCGATGAACTGCCCCGGCCACATCC